>NZ_JXIS01000041.1:0-159140 GCF_000836715.1 Bacillus sp. L_1B0_5
ACCTAACTTCTTTGCTTTCGCTGAATTTTGAGGTGGGGGTCTTACTGCCCATTAAAGCGGGATAAAAATAAACTCGGTGCTCTCTGCACCGAGTTTATTTAATAAAAGTCGCATCATACTTATCACTTTGCAACACTTGGAAATGTAAGTTTGCTAAATGTTTCCGTATTTCTGCACTATCGTCTTCATTTAAATTGTTCGCCAAAAACACAATTTCTGTACAGTTTCCACGTTTATCCATAGCGTAAACCGCTTTTGTAACCGTCCATGGTGTGTAACCATTCTTTTGCCCAGCATGTCTAAATGTTTTACGGTATTTCTTGGCACTCATGTCTGTTTCAACGATATTTGCCCACACTTTTTCTTCAGCTTCTGTCAAACCACCTTTATGGTTTGCCTTTTGAAGTAATACCATATAATCATTTGCCGAAGCTGCTGGTAATCTATCTGACCAAATTTTGTCGTAACGTTCCTCTAAATAAAGCGGAATTTCCTTCTGTAATAATGGTCCCTTCTTCTTTAAGCGTTCATGAATAATCATCGCATATTCACGATATTGCTCTTGAGACATTTCTTTTAACTTTTTCTCTATTTTATATTTTGGAACATGTAATTCTTTATGCAAATATCCCGGGATATACAAAGATGAAACGATTGGAAATAGTGGTTGATGTGCAGGAAGTGATAAACTTTGTAAGTTTCGATTAATGTTATCTAATCCTAACAATTCCATTAAGTATTCAGCATTTGCATTCGAACTAAACTTAACCATTCCTTTTGCCACTTCTTCTAAAGAAACCGCTCCTTCAGTTATCTTGCCCGTCTTCTCCAAATACTTTTGCCATCTATCTTGTGCACCACCATCTGTATTTGGCACATAATAGCGATTTACATCATTAATCGACACGAAACTAGACGAATCAATTTTCCCTTCAGTAACTTGTTTCGTATATTCAAGCGCCACAATTAATTTCATCGTACTAGCAACTGGCAATACAACATTTGGGTTTACAGAATAAACAACTTTATCATTTCTCTTTACTAGAAGCGCACTATTTTTTTCATCTTTATGTTCTTCAATAAAAGATGCAATATACTGTGCATCATCATTATTTGAACTCCACACTTTTTTCACTAAAAAGTTACCCGATATTAGCAAAACAAAAATACCCACAATTACTGCGCATACTATAGTTTTTTTCAAGTAAAATTCCTCTCCTATTGTGTAACTCTTCTCTATTTATCATTTAAAAACAAAATAATGGAGATGGTCATTTAAATAACCATCTCCATTATTTTAACTTGTATGCTCCTATTATGTCTACGTCATAAATTTCACAAAATCCTCAAGAAACTTTTTATAATGCAACGACCAACCAATTCGCACCCAATTTTTTAATGCTTTTGCATCAGGTTGAGGCCGAAAATCAGCAATACTCTCTCCTTTTGCAATTCCAGCTGTATCTACATCGACACGACGATATACATAGTCTAAAAGGGATGGATTTGCCGCAACCATCATTGTAACGACGTCATGTACTGGACTTCCTTTTATTTTCGGATTTAACTTTCTATAAGCTCTATAATAATACGTAAATATCGGCTCGATTAACTTATTAAAACTCGTTTTAGAGTGTTTCGTAATATATTTTACCATTTCCGGCGTAATAATTGCTTCCGATGTAACGTTAAGTGGCACTAATGTCACATTTTTGGCATTTTGCATGACTAATTGCGACGCAATCGGATCACCATGAAAATTCGCCTCTGCGACTGGTGTTACATTGCCAGGCATCAAGAAAGCACCGCCCATTATATAATATTCTTTCACATACTTCATCATCGGCTTTTCTAAAATAAATGCTGTCGCTAGTGTTGTTGATCTACCAGCATCGACTATTATTAATTCTCCTTTATATTTTTCAAGAAGATCAAAAAATGCACAAAAAGGTTTTATATTTGGCGAAAAAGTTTTTGGAGGTTTAATTGGTCCTAAACCGTCTGCCCCATGAATTTCTGGATAATACGTTGTAACATCTCCGGATAAAGGAATTTTGGCACCATTAATAACAGGTATATCTTCCCGTCCTGCCATTTGCAATAAATATGCGGCATTACTTGTCGCCTTTTCTTGTGTTACATTTCCATATCCCGTTACTACCCCAACAATATCAATATCAGGATGCAACAATCCATACATAATCGCTAAAGAGTCATCAATTCCTGGGTCTCCTAAAAATAACACTTTTTTCATCGACCTCAACTCCATCTCCTCAGTTGTTATTAACTTATGAATAAACGTGGATATACAGAATAAAAAAGAACAAATTCATACGAAAAAACGCAGTCTTATAAGGACTACGTTTTTCAGCTAACCTATACTGTTTTTTTTACAGCACTCATACTTCCAATAACATAAGCGATAAATGCAAAACAAATTGGGAAGACAACTGTATGTATACCGAACGGATTTGGATAGAAAAGATGAATACCCATATATGAACCTACTCCAACGAAAATGGAAGCAAGCGCTCCTGTAGCATTTCCTTTTCTCCAATATAACCCTAATACGATTGGCCAAATGAATGCTGCTTCTAATCCACCGAAAGAAAATAAATTTAACCATATTAAAAAGTCTGGTGGTTTAATCGCCGCTGCATAAACGAGTAGTCCTACAATACCAGTAATCCACAAACTTCCTTTTTTTATCGTACTGTCTGCTGCATCTTTATTTATGTAATTTACGTATATATCTTTAATAATTGACGAGCTTACAAGTAATAATAAAGAGTTTACTGTAGACATAATCGCCGCCATTGGTGCAGCTAAGAAAACTCCAGCTAACCAAGGTGGCAACACTTCCATCGCGAGTAGCGGCATTACTTTATCTGGTACCGTTATACCTGGAAGTACTACTCTTGCAAATACACCTGTTAAATGCATACCGATCATAATTGTACCAACGACAACTGTTCCAATTATTAAAGCTTGGTGCATAGCTTTTGAATTTTTATAAGACATGGCACGCACGCTAATTTGCGGTAAACCTACAACGCCAATTCCAATTAAAATCCAAAATGATGTAACATATGATTTCGTTAAACTGCCATCTGCGCCGAATGGTGTAATTAAATTCGGATTAATTTGAACAAGTTCCTGCATAATCTTTTCAATTCCACCACCAGCAATGACAGTAGCAATTAAAATGATTGTCGTTCCAACTAACATAATGATTCCTAATAATGTATCTGATAGCGCGACTGCACGAAATCCACCAATTAATACGTACACAAGTACAGAAAAAGTAAATAAAAATAGTGCTGTTGTATACGATAGACCCGTTAGTGACTCGATTAATCGTCCACCGCCGACCCACTGGGCTACTGTCGCCGAAAATAAAAAGATAATAATACATAACGCAGAGAGTATAACAACTGCTTTATTATTGTATCTCCCTTTTAAATAATCGATAAGAGTAATTGCTTCCATCTTCCTAGCGATAATTGCAAACTTTTTACCGATAACCGTTAAAACGATATATCCTGTTACAACTTGAATCGCAGATAACAGTACCCATCCAAGCCCCATATTGTAAGCAATACCCGGACCACCAATAAAGCTACTTGCACTACCGTACGTAGCAATCATTGTCATCGCTAATAATAAACCACCTAGCTCACGCCCACCAAGAAAATATTCTTGTAAAAATTTATTATGAGCAGTTGCTTGCACGCGTCTTGAAGCATATACACCAATTAAAAATACAACGATAAACGAAATTATCATTGGAATGATTACATACCAATTCATCTATTATTCCTCACTTTTTTCTTCCTCATCGAGTGAAATATCTTGAAATACAAAACGAACAACTAAACTAAGTAAAATAACCATAACGATAAATCCAACGATACAGCTATAAAAAAACCATGCGGGAAAACCTAATACATATGTATATTCACTCGGATTTTTACTACCAAGCCCATAAGCGAATCCGTACCATATTATAAAATTAATAATAGCAAGTCCAAGACCAATTAACGCTTCTCTATGGGCTATTCGAAACCGTGGATCATCATGATAATCTTTCATTTTTCCCCCTCCTCTCACGATGTATTATTGTACCATTGTTCTTCTAGTTTTTCCTACTAGAAAGCAAAAACAAGCAGGATTTTTTATAATTATATAGAAGCTTTTCTTACATTACATATTTTTTACAATTGTAACACAAATGAAATTTGAATTTTCAGTATTTATTAATTATGATTTTAATTAGAGGCTTTCCATCTAGTTTCCACATCCTTGATTTCGGAATAAGCGCCGTCTCGTACTGCGTTTACATTATATTTTCAAGGGGGTTATACAATGAGTCAACTAGCTGTAAATCTTCATGAAAAGGTAGAAAAGTTTCTTCAAGGTACAAAAAAGTTATATGTGAATGGATCTTTCATTGAAAGCGCTTCCGGTAAAACATTTAAAACACCTAACCCAGCAACTGGTGAAACACTTGCCGTCGTTTCTGAAGCTGGTCGCGAAGATATTCATAAAGCTGTAGTCGCAGCTCGCATGGCTTTTGACGAAGGTCCTTGGTCTCGTATGAGCACTGCTGAGCGAAGCCGTCTCATGTACAAGTTAGCTGATTTAATGGAAGAACATAAAGAAGAGCTTGCACAGCTCGAAACATTAGATAACGGAAAGCCAATCCGTGAAACAATGGCAGCAGACATACCACTTGCAATTGAGCATATGCGCTATTACGCTGGATGGGCTACGAAAATCGTTGGTCAAACAATTCCTGTTTCCGGTGATTACTTTAACTATACACGCCATGAAGCTGTTGGTGTCGTTGGTCAAATTATCCCTTGGAACTTCCCGCTTCTTATGGCAATGTGGAAAATGGGAGCAGCGCTTGCTACAGGATGTACAATCGTTTTAAAACCTGCAGAACAAACTCCACTATCTGCTCTATACTTAGCTGAATTAATTGAAGAAGCTGGATTCCCAAAAGGTGTTATTAATATCGTACCTGGATTCGGTGAATCAGCTGGACAAGCTCTCGTTAATCATCCACTCGTTGATAAGATTGCATTTACCGGTTCTACTCCTGTCGGTAAACAAATTATGCGACAAGCATCCGAATCATTAAAACGCGTTACACTTGAGTTAGGCGGTAAATCACCAAATATCATCTTGCCAGATGCTGATTTATCTCGCGCGATTCCTGGTGCACTTTCTGGTGTTATGTTTAACCAAGGACAAGTATGCTCTGCTGGGTCACGCTTATTTGTTCCGAAGAAAATGTATGATAATGTCATGGCTGATCTCGTCCTCTATTCTAAAAAACTAAATCAAGGTGTCGGTCTTAACCCTGAAACAACAATTGGTCCTCTCGTTTCTGAAGAACAACAAAAACGTGTAATGGGCTACATTGAAAAAGGGATTGAAGAAGGCGCTGAAGTACTTTGCGGAGGAAGTAATCCATTCGATCAAGGCTACTTCGTTTCTCCTACAGTATTCGCTGACGTAAATGATGAAATGACGATCGCAAAAGAAGAGATTTTCGGTCCAGTTATTTCTGCAATACCGTTTAACGATATTGATGAAGTAATTGAACGTGCAAATAAATCACAATTCGGCTTAGCGGCTGGTGTGTGGACAGAAAATGTTAAAACAGCACACTATGTTGCAAGTAAAGTACGTGCAGGTACAGTATGGGTAAACTGTTATAACGTCTTTGATGCAGCATCTCCATTTGGAGGATTTAAACAATCTGGTCTTGGCCGTGAAATGGGATCTTACGCATTAAATAACTATACAGAAGTAAAGAGCGTTTGGCTTAACTTAAATTAATGAAAAGAACCTGACCTACCTGGTCAGGTTCTTTTCATTATGTATTCCTTTAAACTTGCAATCCTCCGCTCACATTTAATACTGCACCTGTAATATAAGATGCGTATTCTGATGCTAAAAAGGCTGCCGCGTTCGCAATATCTTCTGGCGTTCCAATTCTACCAACTGGAATAGCACCAACCATCTTTTCTTTCACTTTATCTGGTATCGTTTTTGTCATATCTGTATCCATAAACCCCGGACAAATCGCATTACAAGTAATACCGAAGCTTCCAACTTCTTTCGCTGCTGTTTTCGTTAAACCGACAACTCCTGCCTTTGTAGCCGCATAATTTGCTTGACCTATATTTCCTTCTCTACTAATTGAAGATATATTAATAATGCGTCCATACCCTTGTTGTCTCATGTAAAGAAGCGCTGGTTGCATACAATAAAAAACTCCAGTTAAGTTCACTTGTAATACTTGTTCCCAAGCAGACTTCTCCATTTTATGTAACATTGCGTCTCTTGTAATTCCAGCATTATTCACCAAAATATGTAATGTACCAAATTTTTGAACCGCATATTCAATTAACGACTTTGCTTCATTTTGATTACTCACATCACATCGATATGAGCACACTTCATATCCTTCATCTGATAACTCACGTGTCGTTTTTTGTAGATTCTCTTCATTTACATCGCTAATTAATACTTTCGCCCCTAGTTTTGCATAAACCCTTGCAATCTCTTTTCCAATTCCCTGTGCAGCTCCTGTTACAACAGCTGTTTTCCCATTTAAAAACTCCATCCCTATCCCTCATTTCTATTACTTATACTGTATATTTCGGCTCCTTGCTTTCCAATTCCTCTTTGTATAAAAAAGTCTATTTGTGTCAAACTAACTTTGCAACGTCGCATAAAGTGAAACTTTAATCAGTGGGAAGTTTGTTCATCCCCACTGATTATTAGTTGAACCAATCGGGCATTTACGGGCAGTTAATCTCCCACCTAGCTTCTTTGTTCCATCTGAATTTTGAGGTGGGAATTTTACTACCCGTTATGCAGGATAAAGTGTAAGGAGATTGTGTCGAATGAACAAAAAGAATTTCAAACAAAGTAAAGCAACTGATGGCATTGACGTTGAGTTCTCTCGCGAACTCGCTGACCACAATGACTTAGAAGCAAACGCACGTGCAAATGCCGCTGATGCACGTCAAAAACGCCAATCAACCGAAAAATAAGGTACATCACAACCTTATTCTTTTCAAAAGGGACCTACTACCCAACAAAATAAACCGAGAGACATCTCTCGGTTTATTTTCTATATTTTTTTGCATAATGAGCCAAAGTAAGCAACGGATATATATGAGCATAACTATGATAACGAATATAAAATCCACCTGGTAAACCTGTTCCAGTAGGATATTTTTCATTTGCATAAGGGTTGGAGAGCAAATATGAAATACCTTTTCGAATGACTGGCGTTTCTTTATCATAGTAAGAAATGAGGGCATCTAAAGCCCATGCTGTTTGGGATGGTGTACTAAATGGCAAAGTAACGAATCTTTTTTCCACACTACTTTGGCAAGATTCTCCCCAGCCACCATCTTCATGCTGTATATGTTCAAGCCATAAAACTGCTCGTTTCAATGATGAATCGCTAGATGGTATTCCTAGTGACCGTAAACCAGTCAACACTGCCCACGTACCATATATATAACAAATTCCCCATTTCCCATACCATGATCCATTTTCCTCTTGTACATTCATTAACCAATTTATCGCACTTTGTTTTTGTTTCTCGGGCAATTCATTTTGCGTATATGTCCCGAAAAACTCTAGCACTCTTCCTGTAATATCTGGTGTAGAAGGATCTGTAATCATATCACTTGCATTTTCGATTGGTAAATTTGCTAATATACGGCTCGTTACTCCTTTTTCAAAAGCCCCCCAACCACCATCATTATTTTGCAATCCTTTAACCCAATTAACCGCTCTCTTCCAAGCATTATCTACATTTTCGTTCCCTCTACTTCGCGCCAATGCTCTTAACACAGCAGTTGTATCATCAATATCTGGAATCGTCGTATTCACATCCGAAAACCCCCAACCACCTGGGGATATATCCGGTGCATGTACACGCCAATCTACTTTCTTCGTTTGCTGTTTTCTTAGTAAATACGCTGATGCATTTTGAATCACTTTACTTGCTTTCGGAACTTGAGCTTCTTGCAAAGCATAACTGAGTAAAGCTGTATCCCATACAGTTGACGGAGAGTTTTGCAAATGGCCCCCTCTCTCCATCTTCCATATATAAGATGTGATTCCCGTTATAGCCTTCTGAATAATTGGTGATTGAATAGAATGTCCTAATGCAAGTAAAGCATAAATCATATAAAACGAGGCAGTTGCGTAACTATATAATGTTCCATTTTCATCAATACGCTCTTTCATAAAACGTTCTACTTCCTCATATCCTTTATGATGCAAAGAAAGAGGATACGTTATAATTTTCTTCACGTCACTTAATAGTGTTTGAAAAACCGGAGATCGGTCCTCCCGAAACCATTCTCCGCCCCCGCCTGCAATGTGATTTAAATTTGGCAATAACTTTTTCCCTACTCGAAATCTTTTATTTAAACACAACATCATCGGAATTAAATGAATACGTGCTGAGCTACTCAATTCAAATATACTGAGAGGGGAATCATTCTGCAGAAACATAATTGGTGTTGGCAAATGAAAGAGAGAAGGATATTCATATTCTCCATGAATCGCTAATAAAAACTTCGTCATAAAATGAGCACGCGCTACCCCCCCACGCTCATTTATAAACATTTCCGCTCGCTTCATATTCGCATCTTCTTTTGTATATTTTTCCGATGCAAGTAAGGCAGCATAAGATTGGATTGTAGCAGATAAATTACCACCCACTTCATCTTCATACAATTTCCATGTTCCTTCATTTGTTTGAAGTGATGCTAATCTTTTTACAAACGGTTCTATCTCTTTATCTCTACCTAATAATTTTAATAAAAAAATCATATGACAATCTGTTAGTGGCGCTCCTTCAAAACAAAACCGCCACGTACCATCTTGCCGTTGCATCGTTTGAAGTGCAGTTGTTCTTCTCGCTATTTCTTCATGCACTTTTTCATATAATAACAAGTTACTCACCCACCCTTTCGAAATCCGTATAACGATATTCAAAAAGGTAGCTGAATATGTATGAAAACAAAGAAAAGCAGAACATATAACATGTTCTGCTCATAAACAATATCCTACTCCGACAATAATCCCTAATAAAGCACCAACTACTACTTCATACGGTGTATGCCCAACAAGTTCATTTAACTTCTTATATTCTGTTTCTCTACCGTGAAAAAAGTCATTCAATATTTTTGCTTGTTTACTTACTGCAAGCCTTACTCCTGAAGCATCATACATAACAATAATGGCAAAAATAGCAGCAACCGCAAACATCGAGCTTTCCACACCTTCCACTACTCCAACTCCTGTAGCAAGCGCTGTAACAGTTGAAGCATGAGAACTTGGCATCCCACCTGAAGCAAAAAACTTTGCAAAATCAAATTCACCCATTTTAACTAATTTAAAGACTACTTTCGTTAATTGTGCTAAAAACCATGAAATTACAGCTGCCATAAGCGGATCATTATGTAAAATTGTTTCCATGTTCTCAGCTCCTTACTGACTATAATGGAAATTCTATATAATATAAGTATAAAGAAAAATGCGTAGAAAATACTACGCATTATGATACTTTTGCTGATTTATTTTTTATAAATTTCGGTTGTTTCTGCACTAAAAACTTTGTCTTCGCTACCGAGAATACAAATAAAGCAACCCATATACAGAAAAATGCAATCATATGTGTAGATGTGAAATGTTCACCAAATACAAATACACCTAAAATTAAGCTAATTGTTGGCGCAATATATTGTAAAAATCCCACCATATAAAGCGGAATAAGTTGTGCTCCTTTTGCAAAATAAAATAGTGGTAATGCCGTTACAATACCTGCTCCTATTAAAAGTAACGTTGATAACATTGAAATAGATCCAAATGAGCCGAAACCATGTGCTCCTGTCATAACAAGATAAATGATCGCAAACGGCGTCACTAACATCGTTTCCATCGTAAGTCCAATTGTAGCATCATAATTTAACAGTTTTTTCGTTAATCCGTACAATCCAAATGAAAAGGCAAGTGAAAGAGAAACCCACGGAATAGATCCGAAACGTACTGTTAAAATGACAACCCCTACTCCTGCTAAACCAACTGCAACATATTGCCAAAAGTTTAACTTTTCCTTTAAAACGACTGTACCAAGTAAAATACTAATAAGCGGATTAATATAATAGCCAAGACTCGCTTCAATAACATGATTATGATTAACGGCCCATATGTAAACAAACCAGTTTCCGCTAATCAAGACTGAAGCTATTGTTAATGACATTAATAATTTAGGTCGTTTAAAAAGATTCACAAATTCCCCAATAAACTGGCGAAACCTCTTCGTAACACCTAATACAAGTAACATAAAAACAAACGCCCAAACGATGCGGTGTGCTAATATTTCATCTGCTGGAACTTCCTCAACCCATTTCCAATAAATCGGTAGAATTCCCCACATCGTATAAGCACCAGCCGCATATAGTATCCCTTTTTTTTGCTCTGCTGATTGACTCCCCATCTTCCTTTTTCTCCTCTTCTCATTTTTTCTCCATTATACGGTCTCACATGCTCACTTTACCAATAATCAATCTGCATTTCTTTCGACATTTCTCATACAACGAATAATAAACATACCGTTATTACAACAAGTAACGGTATGCCGAAAACAAATTTCTTTTTATGAGTTTTATGATGAAACATATACATACCGATCCAAGCTCCAACTGCTCCCCCAGCTGCCGCTGATAAAAACAACGTACTTTCTGGCGTTCTCCACTGTTTCTTCTTTGCTTTTCGTTTATCAAGCCCCATAAGGCTAAAAGCTATAACGTTAATAATAAGAAAATAAATCCATTTCATCGCTTTCTCTCCTTATGAAAAATTCGCTTAATGGTAACACGAAAAAACGCCGGAAACAACTGAAGAACTCTTTTTATCAAACTAGTTTCATTCCTTTTTCTTAATTAGTTACCTTCATATTTACAAAACCAACTAAAATCGCAATTAAAGCATTTAAATAGAAAAATGTTATGAGCAGAATCTTATATTTCATTACATTCACCCACTACCATATCATCAAAAAAACTGCTCTCAATCACTTTCTCCTCAAAATGAAGAACTACAATTAGCCCTACATATAAAGAAACCAAATTTAGAAACCATTCCCCATTATCATCTTTCTTAGCTAAGCATTTAAATATCTCTTGAAATTGCATACGATCGTCTGCAGCAACAATCGGACGCACACCAAAATATTTCAATACGAGATTCAGCTTCAACTGCACGGATAATGATAAAATATATTTTAATAGCTTCGTATACTCTGTACTATCTTTTTGACTATACAACTTCACAAGCTTTGGATGTAAATTCGAAATCGATAATTCCTCGTCAGTCACTCTAGTTACTTCTAGCGTTTCAATCATCTTTTTCATATCCATCACATTCACCCCTTCTGAAAAAATTCTAAAGCCAAAGAGTACTTAATTCAAAATGTGCAATAATTGTGCGTTTCTCGTCTCTCGTTCTTCCTCACTGACTAAATCATACTTTTTTAGAAGGTGAAAAATATCATTTAATAATTTCTGCGAATGATTACCTTGTAAAAAACTCTTTAACTCTTTAAAGATCCCTTCAGGTAAAGAATTCTTTTGACTTTCGAGCTTATTCATCACATCTTCAATAGAATGATCAATGTTACACGCCATACTAAACTTCCCCCTCTATCCTCTATAAATAATATCCTCAGCTAACGATGTAAACACTTCTCCAACAAGAGAATCTTCATCATATACAGATGAACCGCTATTTTCTTCACGTTTTGCAAAAGGTATCTTGGCAATTACTTCTGTTTGCAATTGTTCTGCAAGCATTTCGCCGCCGCCTTTTCCGAACAGATAATTTTTCGATCCATCTTGTTCTTCATAATAAGCCATATTTTCTACAATACCTAAAATCTCATGCTTCGTATGTTTTGCCATTACACCGACTCTTGAAGCAACGAATGAAGCTACATTGTGCGGAGTTGTAACAATTATTTCTTTCGCTTGCGGAATCATCGCTGCAACATCAATCGCAACATCTCCTGTACCTGGTGGTAAATCAAGTAATAAATAATCTAATTCTCCCCAGTGCGTATTCGCAAGGAAATTTTGAATCCATTTATTTAGCATCGGTCCGCGCCACATAACTGGGTTATTTCCTTCTGTAAAAAATCCCATCGACATGATTTTAACACCGTGACTAATGACTGGAATTGCCGTTTGATCAATCATCGTTGGTTTCTTATTCGTTTCCATCATAGCTGGAATACTAAAACCATATATATCTGCATCTAATATCCCCACTTTTTTGCCCATACGAGCTAGTGCAGTTGCAAGATTAATTGTCACCGTTGATTTTCCAACTCCGCCTTTTCCGCTCGTTACAGTAATAAACCGTACTCCCGAATCAAGGCGAAGCATGCTCGGCATACCAGTTTCTGTTCTAGTATTTTTCTTTAAATTCTCTGTTAAAGCTGCACGTTCTTCTTGCGTCATAGAACCAAATGTTATATCCACTTTAGAGGCACCAATTGCGTGAAGTGATTCTTCAATATCTTGTTGAATTTTTGCTTTTAACGGACAACCTTGGATTGTTAGTACTACTTCAAGTTTAACCTCTGTTCCGTTCATTTGTACATTTCTAACCATATTTAATTCTACAACACTTTTGTGTAACTCTGGATCCTCTACATGTTTTAATGCATTTATTATTTGTTCTTGAGTAAGCATAGAACTCATCCCTTCTCTTATTCTAATTTATATACAACATCTTCTTGGCGCTTCATCTGGTGAAAAAGCTTATTACCCTCCGCTAACGGGCGGGATTAATGCGGCTATATCTCCAGCTTTTATCATCTCTTCATTCGTTACAAACTCTTCATTAATTGCAACCATTACTGTATCCAAGGATTGCAAATGATAACTATCTTTCAACCATTCTTTTAATTGCCCAACAGTCATTTCTTGTTTTTCTGAAATTATTAATTGATCCAATCCAACTTCCTCACGCAAATTTGCAAACAATAAAATTGTAATCATTTTCTCATTCTTCCTTCTTTGGTTTTCCTTCTGGATATGGTGTATTTTCAAGTTGATCTCCAATCCACATCGTTCCATCTTCCCAAAATTCTTTTTTCCAAATTGGAACAATTCGTTTTATACGTTCAATCGCGTACTCATTCGCTTCATAAGCTACTTTACGATGCGGTGATGAAACTGCAATGACTACCGCAATATCCTTTATTTCTAGCCGCCCTACACGGTGCGTAATTGCTACTTTTGCATCCGGCCATCTTTCACTAATCTCTTCACCAATTCTCATAAGTTGTTTTACTGCCATCGGTTTATATGCTTCATACTCTAAATGTAGCGTTCGTTTTCCTTTTGTTAATTCTCTCACTGTACCAATAAATGTTGTAATCGCACCTGCTTCCCTTCTTGCGACTTTATTCGTTACTTCTTCAACTAAAATCGGATTATCTACAATCTCAAATAGCACTTGTCCCATTAAAACCACCTCTCACTTTATGAAATGTCCAAGGCCATTCACTACCTTCGTTATCTTCTAATAAAAGAACATCAATAAACATATCTTTTTTATATCCTCTTGTCCCGCCCGGCAATACGATAAACGCGTTTGATTCTGCCAATGAAGAAACTGAGCTAGATTTATCAAACCCTGATGGATAAGCGATTAATTTCCCCTCATCATATTGCAATTTTGCTCGTACAAATCTTGTAAATGGATTCGGTTTTAGAAAATCTTCTCCTAATAACGCTTTTTCTCTTTTTAAATGTACTTTTTCACTAAACATATACGTCCGAATACACGGTCTTACGAATAATTCAAATCCTACGTAACAAGCTGATGGATTTCCTGATAAACCAAATAATAACTTGCCATTTAATTGTGCTACAGTCGTAACACTTCCTGGTCGCATTGCAACTTTATTAAAGAGAACAGATGCACCTAACTTTTCGTAAATAGCTGGTAAATAATCATAATCTCCTACTGATACACCGCCCGTTGTAATTAACATATCTACTTGCCCAAGCGTTTCTTTGACAACTGTAAAACACGTATTAAAATCATCACTAAACTTTCCAAAATATTTTACTCTTCCGCCCGCTCTTCGAATTTGAGACAATATCATATACGTATTACTGTTTCGAATTTTCCCTGGCTGTAATGAATCATCGACATCAAGCAATTCACTCCCAGTCGCTAACAGTCCAATTACAGGCTTTCTCGCAACTGGCACTTCACTATAACCGAATGTAGCAAGAAGAGCTGAAATACCTGGATTAATGTACGATCCTTTCTTTGCAAGAACCGTTCCTTTACGAGCATCTTCACCTTGAAAAGAAATATTGTCGTCCTTTTTGAATGATCGCTTCACTTCCATATAATTGTTGCCATTCTTCTCATATTGACGAGTCAGCTCTAACATAACAACCGCATCACACCCATTCGGAATTTGTGCTCCCGTCATAATTCGAACTGCTTGAAACGGACCTACTTTCTCATGGAATAGCGATCCTGCACCAATTTCACCCACTACTTCAAATACAATTGGCGTTTCATAACTTGCTAAATTAGTATCTTCTGCTCGAATAGCAAATCCGTCATACGGCGAACGATTAAATGACGGTACATCATGGTCAGCTACTAAATCCTCCGCTAATATACGTCCATAAGCTAATTCAATTGGTAATAGCTCCTTTAAGCCTTTATCAGCAAATCCCATCACTTTACGAACAGCTTCTTCAACCGTAATTGGCACTCTTCTTTCCATTGTTGACACCCTCTCTATTAACCGAATACGCGATAATATAGTTGTTTCGCTTTCGAAATATCATTTGTACCATGAATAAAAACACGACCATCTCGAAAAACAACCACGCGGTAATCATCGAATTGGCAAGATAGTAAATACGGATTCCGATCTACTTTCCCCAGTTTTTGTAATACTTTTTCTATATCATCAAAATTGTATTTCCTATTGTCTACTGTTCTAATTTGAACTGTATTTCTTCCGCATAAAACAGCTGCTTTCTTTTGATTTTCGTATGATAAATAAGGATAAGTTCGATTCAAACCGCATGAGAGACAAGTGTCTGTTTTTATTTCCCCTAATTTTATAAAATGATTTTGATTACTCCATATATCAAACATGAAAAATGTTTTTCTAATTGCTGAGAAATCTTCCACTAAAATTTTGAGTGCTTCTGCCACTTGATATGCTGCGACGATTTGAACAGTCGGGCTAATAATTCCAGCGGTATCACATGTCACACCTATAACAGGAATATTTTTCAGCATACAATGTAAACACGGTGTCTCTTGCGGAATAATTGTATAACTCATACCATACGATCCAACGCAAGAACCATATACCCAAGGAATATTATGTTTTTGTGATAAATCATTTATTACAAATCGAATATCAAAATTATCTGTTGCATCAATGATTACATCTACATTTTTTAATAGACCTTCCATATTTTCTGAAGTTGCATCCATTACGAAAGCATGTATTTGTACTTCCGAATTAATTTGTTCTAACCGATTTTTTGCAGCAATTGCTTTCGGCATTTTCTCTCTTGCATCTTGTTCAGAGTACAATTGTTGCCTTTGTAAATTACTCCATTCAACGTAGTCACGATCAATAATCGTCAACTTGCCAACACCTGCACGTACGAAACTTTCGGCACTTGCACTTCCTAATGCGCCTGCCCCTACAATTAACACATGTTTATTTCGAATTTTTTCTTGTCCTTTACTCCCAATTGGTTTGAACAATTGTTGTCGTGAATACCGATCAGCCATTACATACCCTTCCTCTCAAGAACTCTATTTCATATTAGAATGTTGTTTCTGATAACAAGCAAAGTAAGCAAAACCAACAAACCCAGCTCCTCCAATTACATTTCCGATAAAAACAGGAACAAAATTTTTAGCCAAATCCATCCACGTTAGATGACCAGCAAAAATAACAGCGGAAATGACAAACATATTTGCTACTACTTGCTGAAATCCAATCACTACAAATGCCATAATTGGAATCCAAATTCCGATGATTTTTCCGACAAAATCACTCGTCCCGTAAGCGAGCCAAAGAGCAAGACAAACGAGCCAATTACAACCAATTGCTAAAATTAAAGTTCTCCCAAATGATTCATGTAACTTCCCTTCCGCTATCGCTACCGTTTTATTTAAATACTCTCCCTCTGTTAATCCGCCAAGATGCCCAAAGCAATACGCAACGAAAATTGCCCCAATAAAATTCATGAGAGTAATCCAAACCCAGTTATTCAGTACACTTATCAATGTAATTTTCTTTGCATAAAGCGCCATAGACAGTGACATCATATTTCCCGTAATTAATTCTCCTCCTGCTAATACTACGAGCATGAGTCCAACAGGAAATACTGCTCCTCCTAAAACATTCACTAGACTTCCCCAGCGCTCAGGTAAATTCCCTAAAACTCGAATGTTAAGTAAAAAACCTATCGCAATAAACGCTCCTCCTAAAAAACCGAGAATAAGCATCGCTGGCAATGTCTGTCTTACTTTTTGAACACCGGCCTCAATGACAAGCTCAGCAATTTGTTCCGGCTTATGAAATGCCATTACCCATTCCTCCATTTTCTCCAAATAAAAAAGTAGCTTCAAAAAACCTCCTCAAAATAAAGGTTTTTGAATGCTGCTTAATTTCTCTGCACATCTTTTACAGAGATATCAATCATCACTTTTACTATAAAATAGAAAATCCACAACTCTTGTAAATTTTCCATTTTTCACTATGAAGCTAGCTTTATATATTAACCACCGATATGTGACATTTCAATTTTAGGTATTGTTTTCTTATTTGTATGATTTAAGCGTTCATCTGAATAACGATCTTCCCTATTATTCCATATATCGCGTACTACATCTGTAATGTCCTCATCTGTATGTTCAGAACGAAGCAATTCTCTTAAATCATTTCCTTTAGAAGCAAATAAGCAAGTATATAATTTTCCTTCTGCAGAAATACGAGCTCTCGTACATGATGAGCAAAAAGAATCTGTTACTGATGAAATAATACCTATTTCCTCATCGCTTCCTATATAACGATACCTAGTAGCCACTTCACCAGAATAATTTGCTTCTATCCGTTCTAACGGCATAACTTGATGAATCGTATCTACTATTTCTTGTTTGGAAATAACTTCACCTAACTCCCAGCCATTATAATTCCCAACATCCATATACTCAATAAACCGAAGAATATGCTTATTTTCTTTAAAGTATTGCGCCATCTGCAAAATATCTTGTTCATTTTTCCCTTTTTGAACGACCATATTTATTTTAATTTTCATACCAACTTCAGCAGCAGCCTGTATTCCTTCCAGAACCCTTTGCACTTTGCTCCTATTACCATTTAAATAGAAAAACCGATCTTCTTCCAAGGAATCTAAGCTAACTGTTACACGTGATAGTCCCGCCTTATATAAATCAGGAGCAAACTTTTTAAGTAACGATCCATTTGTTGTTAAACCGATATCCTCCACACCATCTATTTTATTAAGGCGCTCAATAAGCTGCGGAAGACCTCTTCGAAGTAACGGTTCTCCGCCCGTAATTCGTAACTTTCTTACACCTAAAGAAACAAAAATACGTGTTATCCTTTCAATCTCATCAAAAGATAAAATTTTATCATTAGACAAAAACGAGTAATCAGGACCAAATATTTCTTCTGGCATACAATACCGACAACGAAAATTACAGCGATCAGTAACTGAAATACGTAAATCCTTTAACGGGCGTTGCAACTTGTCTAATGTAACTGATTTCATCTTCATTGCCTCACTTTTATTTTATATTTAAAACACGTTCTGGATGCGTATATACATTTAAGGAGTGATTACGAATAAATCCTATTGTCGTAATACCTAAATCTTCCGCTAGTTGCAAAGCTAACTCAGTTGGAGCTGATTTTGATAGTATAATTTCACAACCGATTTTTGCAACTTTCAATAATATTTCCGAAGAAATACGACCACTAAAAACAATGATTTTATCTTTTATAGAAATATCGTTTCTTAAACAATAACCGTAAATTTTGTCTAGTGCATTATGCCTACCAATATCCATTCGGCTTAAAATAATACCATTCACATCACATAAAGCTGCATTATGAACCCCGCCAGTATGATGAAACGTATCCGCAGATTGCTGCATTTCTTTCATTAACCGAAAACAATCCTCTGCCGCAACCTGTACATGGACACCCTGCATTTTTTTTGCACTTAGTGCATCATTGGCAAAAACAAACCCTTGCCTACTCATACCACAACAAGACGTAATATATCGTTTATTTTGCATTTGCTCATAATACGGATTTACTTTTGTCGTTGTTACATGTACAAATCCTTCTTTCTCCTGCACCCATATGCTATCAATATCTTCATACTTCCGAATGATTCCTTCAGACGCTAAGAATCCTATTACCATATCTTCTATATATTCTGGAGTACTAACCATTGTAACAAACTCCTGTCCGTTCATTTTAATGGTGACAGGAAACTCTGTTACAATGCTGTCCTCTATATGCTTAAACACCCCTTGTTCATAACGAAAGATTTCTCTTTCTACCTGTATCGGTTTCACGATCAGTATCCTTCTCTCACGTTATATTTTTATCAAAAACAAATACCGAAACTGCAATATCTTCCTCTACTTTCATATCTGAAAATAAATTTACTAATTTCGCACCTACAAGTTCTTCCAAATGTTCACGGGAATTCGCAGCATACACTTCTTGAATCATTTTCGTTCTAGCCATATGAACCATTTCCGCACCGTCCATCGTACTTGAAATAAATTTTTCAGTAGGTGTTAAGTTTCCATAAAGAGTCGCTATAGCCATATTTTCTGCAAAAACAGTATGAATTCGTTCTGGTCCTTTTCCGAAAAGTTCTTTTCGAAGTTTTCGTATCATATCATTAAATTCATGTACTTTTTTTGACATACAATCATACCTCCCAAAAGCCTCATTTTACTTTATTATATATTTTACCAAAATGAGCTTTCCGCCCAAACTATTTCGTACAAATATTTAGGCGGAAAGGTTCACTTCATGAAGTTTATTCGTCTTTTAACCCTTTCCCCATACCTTTTAAGAAATGAAGTCCAAACCCGATAGCACGGTTAATATCTGGGTCTTTCAATACTTTCATAAGATCGAATACCCCTACTTTTTTATTACTTTCTAGATGTTCATTACCTTCTTCTAGCCCGACTAATAAACTACCTATAAGCTTTTTCGTAAGTTCTGGGTCAAGTTCAGTTAACGCACCTGCAGCACCCATCATATTATTAATTAAATTTGTAACAGGCTCACGAGTTACTTGACCTAGAACAATCTTTGCAATTGGTTCTTTCGCTTTCAGCATAGAATTTGCAGCTTCTAGCATTCCAATGTCATTTAATTCCCCTACTATATTAAACATCTGATTTAGAGCTTCTTCATTATTTGTTAAAAGCTCCTTTAAATCATCTAATTTTTGCTGTTTTATTTCTTCCTCAGTTAATTCTTGTTTTTGAATCATTTTTATAGGTGCAGCCATAGTTTTCTCCTCCTACTTATCCGTTAAATGCACATACCCTGTACGTGCCCACTTACGATGTACCTCAATTCCAGCTTGAGGGTGACGTTTTTTATTGCGTGGGTTCGCTTTTGGCATCGGATTTTCGCCATCAACTTCTAACACTTCCATACGCACTTTCGTTTGTTTATACGCAGGTGTATTCGTACGTACATCCACAGCAGGACCTGTTAAGAAATTAATTGCCGTTTCGTTATCTGTAGAGTTCATCGGTAAATATAACTCATTCGCTTTTACACGATCTGTAACGAGTGCACGTAATTTTAATGCTCCAAAAGGAGAGACAAGACGAACTAACGAACCTGTTTTTACGCCACGTTCTTTTGCAAGGTCTGGAGAGATTTCAACGAAAACACCAGGTACTTTCGTTTGAATACCTGTTGATTTATTTGTCATATTCCCTTCATGGAAATGCTCAAGCATACGACCGTTGTTAATGTGAAGGTCGAACTCAGCTGGAAATTCAGCTGGACGTACCCAGTCAGCAATCGCAAAACGAGCTTTTTTATCTGGGAAGTTAAATCCATCTTGGAACAGAAGTGGTGTATTCGTTCCATCAAAACTTCCCCAATGGAAACTGTTCCATCCTTCAAGCACTTCATAGTTTGCTTGCGAGAACAATGGTGATAAACTTGCCATTTCAGCAAAGATTTCACTTGGGTGGCTATAATTCCAGTTTGCCCCTAGTTTATTCGCAACCTCCTGGACGATCCACCAGTCTGGTTTCGCATCTCCTAGCGTAGGAAGAACTTGATATAATCTTTGGACACGGCGCTCTGTATTTGTGAAAGTACCTTCTTTCTCAAGAGATGGCGCTGCTGGTAATACAACATCTGCATATTGAGCAGTTTTAGAAAGGAAAACATCTTGCACAACGAAGAAATCAAGACTCGACAACACTTCATGTACATGATTTGCATTAGAATCTACAAGAGCCATATCTTCTCCGACAAGATACATTGCTTTCATTTTTCCTTCGTCAATTGCGTGAAGCATTTCAATATTATTAAGACCTGGTTCACTATCAATTTTCACTCCGTAAGCAGTTTCAAATTTCGCACGTTCCATTTCGTTAGTAACGTGCTGATATCCTGGAAGCCATCCTGGTAAAGTACCCATATCACAAGCACCTTGTACGTTATTGTGACCTCGAAGTGGGTATGCACCTGCTCCTGGACGACGATAGTTCCCTGTTGCAAGAAGTAAGTTTGAAATTGCAGCGGAAGTATCAGAACCACCTGTATTTTGCGTTACCCCCATACCCCAAAGGATACATGTACCATCTGCATCACGAATCATTTCAGCCATTTGAATAAGTGTTTCTTTTGAAATACCTGTTACTTCTTCTGCATATGCAAGTGTATATTCTTCTAGACTTTCTTTGAAATCTTCAAAGAAGTTTACATTCTCATTAATAAATTCCTGATCATGCCAACCTCGATCAATCATATATTTTGTAACAGCCATTAACCAAACTTGATCTGTTCCTTGTTTTGGACTAATAAAGACATCTGATCGCTCTGCCATTTCTGTTTTACGAAGATCAGCTACAATTAACTTTTGTCCGTGTAATTTATGTGCACGTTTAATACGTGTAGCTAAAACAGGATGACCTTCTGTCGGATTACATCCTACAATAATAACAAGACCAGATTGCGCAATATCTTTAATCGTTCCTGCATCACCGCCCATACCAATTGTACGGAACAAACCATCCGTTGCTGGTGATTGGCAATAACGTGAGCAGTTATCAATATTATTCGTTCCAAATACTTGTCGAGCTAATTTTTGAATTACATAATTATCTTCATTTGTAATTTTAGATGAAGAAATAAATCCGATAGAACCTTTACCGTACTCTTCTTTAATAGTACCTAATTTATTTGCAACTACATTCAGTGCTTCTTCCCATGTAGATTCAACAAACGTTCCATTTTTACGAATTAAAGGTTTTGTAATTCGTTCTTTAGAATTTACGAAATCCCAACCAAATTTCCCTTTTACACAAGTGGAAATTGCGTTAACTGGTGCATCTGAAGATGGCTGTACTTTAAGGATTTTACGCCCCTTCGTCCACACTTCAAACGAACAACCTACACCACAAAATGTACATACTGTTTTCGTTTTCTTCGTACGAGTATCACGCATGGCCGCTTCCACTTCTGATACCGCAAAAATACCGCTATATCCAGGCTCAACTTCTTTAATTAAATCTACCATCGGTTCAAGAATATCTGGTTTTAATCCCGTCATAAATCCAGCTTCACCGAGCATCGTTTTCTCCATTAAAGCGTTACAAGGGCAAATCGTTACACATTGACCACAGCTAACGCATGAAGAATCATTAATATTTACTCCTTCATCCCAAATAACTCGTGGGCGTTCCGCTTCCCAGTCTATCGATAACGTTTCATTTACTTGTAAGTTTTGACACACCTCAACGCATTGACCGCATGCAATACATTGATTAGGGTCATAGCGATAAAACGGATGCGTCATATCAACTTCACTTACATCTACTTTCGGTTCATAAGGATATTTTTGATGTTCAATTTCCATTAATTCTGCTGTATTATGCAGTTTACAGTTCCCATTGTTGTTGTCACATACTGTACAGTATAATAAATGATTTTCTAGTAACCGATCCATCGCCTCTGTTTGTGCTTCTTTTGCGCGAACAGAAGCACGCTCAACGTTCATACCTTCCGTTGCTATCGTCGAACAAGAACGCATTAACTTTCCGTCAACTTCTACAATACAAGTGTCACATGTTTGAATAGGATCTACTTCCGGCACGTAACAAATTTGCGGATGTTCAATCCCGTTCTCATTAATAACACCCAATATCGTTGAACCAGGCTCCGCTGTATACTTTTTTCCGTCAATTGTAATATGAACCATGTTGTCATTCATGGTCTTTCCCCCTTTTTGAGAATAAAAAAACTCCACCACGAAAATATACGCACCACATTTTGGGCACGCTATCATCATGGTGGAGTAGTTTATTAGCACATCTTGCTAAAATACCAATCCATTTATTCATAAATAAAACGATAGATTCATAACAGGTCATATCACGATTCCATCTTTAACACTATAATTATAGCGTTAAATGTACAAATATACAATATAAATTTTAAACTGCGCATATGTCTGTATGTAACTATCCATAATAACCCATATAAAGTTCAACGAGGAATAAGGTGAATATATGGGATCTTTTCGAAAATGGATAAGGGGCGAAAAATCTTTCTCTACACATGAGCAATCTGAAACTGTATTAAATAAAGAAATTTCTTCCTCCATGCCGCTTAATCTTAAACACTTATCCAAATTATTTAGTGGTATTCCAGAATTAATTATACGCACTTTCCCGTTAAAAAACGGAAAAGAAGCTGCTCTTATATATATGGAAGGACTTGTAGATAAAACTGTTATTAATGTAGACATTCTTCGTCCTCTCTTATTTAAAGAATGGAATGAAGACGATTTTTGGGAATCTTCTGTTTCTATAGGGAATATTAAAAAAGTTCAGAAGTGGATAGACATTGAGCAATCTCTCTTACATGGCAAAAGTATTTTATTTATAAACGGGCAATTATCAGCTTTAGAACTAGATACGCAAGCGGCGCCAAAAAGGAGTATTGAAGAACCTACAACAGAGACTTCCATAAAAAGCTCACACGAAGGATTTAATGAAGTGGCAAGTGATAGTATCGCACTTATTCGTCGATATATTCCAAATCGCGAATTAAAAGTGAAGGAATTCACTGTTGGCGAACGAGCAACCTCTAAAGTTTTTTTACTTTATCTTGCAGATGTTGCAAACGAAGATGTTGTACAAGATATGGCATGCCGCATTGAATCAATCAAAGTAGATGCTATTCTTACTACCGGTGAATTAGAAGGATTTGTTGAAGATAATTCCTATACTCTCTTCCCACAATTGTCTATCACTGAACGTCCTGACACAACGGCACATCATATTTTGAATGGGCGAATTGCTGTTGTTGTAGATCGCTCACCAGGCGTATTAATAGGACCTATGACCTTTTCATCCTTCTTTCAGACGATAGATGATTACAGCTTCAGACCTATGATTCCATCTTTTATACGACTCCTTCGTTTCACTGGGCTATTTATTGCAATATTTGCTCCAGCTCTTTATATCGCTATGATTTCCTTCCATTATGAAGTGATTCCGCTCAAATTATTGTTAACAATTGGAGAATCTCGAGCTAAAATTCCTTTCCCCCCTATACTAGAAGCATTGTTAATGGAATTAGTACTTGAAATGCTCCGCGAAGCTGCAGTTCGGCTTCCTGGTCCCGTTGGACAAACGATTGGCGTCGTAGGAGGGATTGTCATTGGACAAGCTGCAGTTCAAGCAGGAATCGTAAGTAATGTTATGGTTATCGTCGTATCTATTACCGCAGTCGCTTCTTTTATCATCCCTAACATGGAAATGTCAGCAGGAATTCGGCTTCTTCGCTTTCCAATGATGATAATCGCTTCTTTATTTGGGGTCATTGGAATTATGGTTGGGATGGCGGTTATCATCATCCATATTCTTTCTATGGAATCACTTGGTGTTCCTTATGGTAGTCCTTTTTCCCCACTATTCTCTTCCGATATAAAAGATATTCTTATACGATTACCTTGGAAAATAATGAAAAAACGACCAATGTCTCTTAACCTAAAACAAGAAAATCGACAAAGAGATGACGAGGAAACGGAGGAAAACAAGTGACAAATCGTGCAAAGAGGGAGATTACTTTATTTCAATACATTCTCACTATTAGTGGTGTTCAAGTCGGTTTTGGTTTACTTACACTTCCGCGTGAAGTTGCACAAGGAGCGAATACTGATGGATGGATGTCGATTATTATCGGATGCGTCATAACTACTTTAGTCAGTCTATGTATTATAAAAATCATGGAAAAACATCCCGGAGATACTTTACTTGATGTCCTGACACGTTATCTTGGAAAATGGCTAGGAAACGGAATGATGCTCCTTTGGATTTTATATGCTGCACTTGCCGCTATTTCTTTAATATTTTCCCTCTTATACATCGTTCACATTTGGATTTTACCTAGATCTCCTATGTTTTTAATTATGATTTTGCTATCTATCCCAATGATTATGTTGGCGTGCAAAGGCATAATCATTATAAGTCGATATGCCGTATTCACTCTTTTTTTTACAATTTGGATGCCATTATTATTATTTATCCCACTTAAAGATGGTCATTGGATATACCTTCTTCCCCTTCTCAAAGAAGGGTGGTTACCCGTTTTAAATACAGTCAAATCAACTATCATTGCGTTTCTTGGATTTGAGTTTGCATTTGTCCTTTATCCTTATCTTAGTAACAAGTCATCCGCTAAAAAAGGTATTGTTTTTGCGAATTTAATTACACTATTTATTTATCTTCAAGTTACGTTCGTTTCTTTTGTTTATTTTAGCCCAGATGGTATAACGAAGTTTTTATGGCCTACTCTTTCTCTCATTACACCATTTCATTTTTCATTCTTAGAGCGATTTGAAATTATATTTTTATCATTTTATCTCTTTATTATTTTTGATTCTTGTATTCCTTATATTTTTACCGTTTCAGATGGAATCAATCAATTACTCAATAAAAAAGGTAGTTCCTTACCTATTTGGCTTTTTTTATTCGGGTGTATTTTCACCCTACTTTTTTATATCCCTTCTTCTTATCAAATAAATGCTTTACGCGAATTTTGGGGAACTGCCAGTTATTTTATCGTTTTTCTGTTCCCAGTCGTATTCCTCTCATACATTACATTTTATCAGTATTGGAAAAGGAGAAACACTTAAATGAAACGATTTATTCATTTCACTATATTTTGTTTCCTCACAATCTTTTTGACTGGCTGTGGGGATCGACTCGATCTCGAAAAACAATCCATTTCATTAGTTTACGGTTTTGATAAAGATAATAAAAACAAGCTGAAAGTGTACCAAATAATACCTACTTTTAACAAGGATGTCGAGAAAAAGTACGAGACCCATGAAACAAAAGTACATACACCTAGAGAAGCAAAGGCGATGTTTAATAGTTCGAGTAGCGGTTTAGTATCTACGGAAAAATTACAAATCGTCTTATTTAGCAATACGTTCTTGAAACAAGAAGGAGCTATGCCATATCTTGATGTTTGGTATCGAGATCCGAAAAACACTGGTAATATGCGTATTGTAGCAGTACAAGGACCTGTTTCTTCTATAATTTATAATAACTTTAAAGATAAACCAGATCTCCCTGAACATTTAACTGAATTAATTAATACAAACAAATTATACAATCGAACAGTTTATACAACATTCCATGAATTTCATAGACAAACTTTTAATAAAGGGATTACACCAACAATTTCAGAAATAAAAAAAAAAAAGAAAGAAATTACTGTTACTGGATCTGTACTTTTAACTTCCCGTGGAATTTATAAAATGTCATTAAATCGAGATGAAAGTGCCCTTCTTCTTATGTTGCAAAAGAAATCTAATACACCAGTTTCACTTACAATGAAAATCCCTTCTGATTCAGTTGAAAGTAACAATCATCTAAAAGATACAAAAGGCAATGATTTTGTAACAATAAACGTTCTTAGTGTGAATCGCGATATTGGTACAGGTTATATCGATAACCACTTCACATTTAATATTAAAATGAATTTAAAAGTTGCCATATCTGAGGTTACATTCAATATAGATATAGACAAAGATAACAAGAAATTAACAACACTTATAACAAAACAACTAAACAAAGATTTAAACGAATTAATCCACAAAATTCAAAAGCAGCAAGTTGATCCATTCGGATTTGGCGATTATGCAAGAGCTTTTCAATATAAAGAATGGAAAAAGGTTGAAGATGATTGGCCTAGCGCTTTTTCAAAAGCTAGTGTGAAAGTAACACCTACTATCAAAATTTTAGAAAGTGGAATTATTAAATAGTAAAAACACGCTACTTGTTCTTATATGAATAAGTAGCGTGTTTTCATTTCCATTACAAGTATTATTTCAATGGACTATACTCTATTTCCATTTCTAACATTACTATGTTTTTTAGCATATACAAAATATATGAAAACACCTATTATAATCCATGCCACAAAACTAATTAAAGTAAGCTTAGAAAGGTTCAAAGCCAAATATATACAACTTACTATTGAAACGATAGGTAAAAAAGGTACTAGAGGGGCACGGAATGGCCTCTTCATATTAGGATGTGTCTTTCTTAATACAATGACAGCTATAGATACAAACACAAATGCTGTTATCGTTCCCATATTCACTAAATTAGCTAATAAATTCAAATCCACTAATCCCGCTAATAAAGCTGCTAGTATACCTGTAACCCACGTATTAAAAAATGGAGTTTGTAAACGTTTATGGACACTTGAAAGTCTTTTTGGTAACAATCCATCTCGACTCATCGAGTAAGATACACGAACAAATGCAAACATAGCTACTAACAGAACTGTTGTTAGCCCTGCTATCGCTCCCACCGATAACAACCCAGCAATTCTACCTTCTCCTACAGTGCGCAACGCATATGCAACCGGATCAGCAACATTTAATTCCGTAAACGGAACCATTCCAGTTAGCACGAATGAAACACCTACATATAGAACGGTACAAATGAGCAAGGAAACAAGTAGCCCAATTGGCACGTTACGTTGTGGACGCTTCACTTCCTCTGCGGCTGTTGCAACTGCATCAAATCCTAAAAAAGCAAAAAATACAGTAGCAGCGCCCCCTACCACGCCGTGAAAACCAAACGGTAGAAATGGTTGCCAATTCTCTGGTCTTACATATTGTGTCCCTACAACAATAAATCCTACAATAACAGCCAGTTTAATAATAACCATTATATTATTAATTCGTGCACTTTCTTTTGCGCCACGGCTTAATAAAAATGTAACAACTAAAATAATAAGAACTGCTGGTAAATCAATGATTCCACCCTTCCCCATTCCTGGTGCCGAAGCAAAAACCGTAGGAATGTGAATATTAAAACCTAGTAGCAGTGACTGAAAATATGCTGACCAGCCCGCTGCAACCGCAGAAGTCGCTAATAAATACTCCAGCATAACACACCAGCCAACTATAAATGCAAAAATCTCACCTAGTGTCATATATGTATATGAATATACACTTCCCGAAACTGGAACTGTAGATGCAAATTCAGCATAACAGAAAGCTACACATGCACATATAATTGCTGCTAATACAAAAGATAATACAATCGCCGGACCAGCATGTTTCGCTGCTACAATACCAGTTAATACGAAAATACCTGTACCAATAATTGCTCCAATACCTAACAGAGTTAGATCAATCGCTCCTAAAGTTTGATTCAATACTTTTTTCTTTTCTTCATCCATTGCTTTCTTTATGAAAAGACTCATTCTTTGAAACCTCTTTTTCAAGTTTATCTCTTACTTGTTACATTCTTTATTACTGTTCTATTTTAAAAATAAAAATATACATAATTCACTTCCCCTATAGACTTAGTAACCCACCCCATCAAAAAACAGAAAAATCAATCTCTTTATATCGTATTGAATTTTCAAAATATTAACCGTACCAAAAAGCCATTAAGAATGCTGATTGAATTTATCATACAATTAATTATATTGTCAATAATAAATCATTCAAAAATAATTGGTTGATTATTTATCAAATGTTATTTTTATACATAATTATTTTCTCAAAAACATTGTTGTTTTCCACCTTAATATTCATATTCATTTTATTACATTGATTTTCATACATTTTTCATTACATACAATGTAATAAAAATCATAATAACCTCAAATAAACTATTATTCAAAAATAATAATTCATTTGAGGTTATTTCACCATTTTAATACTAACAAAAAAGTGCAGATTTTCATCTGCACTTTTTTTATTCTTCCACTTCAGCTTCTGCACTACTATTTTCAAGATGCTCCTTCTGAGCTTCCTCTTGCAACTCTGCTGAAATCATCCCATAATAAAGTTCCGGATATAACCCAAATATTTGATATACACTTCCTAAAAACGGCATCAGAATCCCTCTTTTCTAAAGTTGTATTGCCACTTTTAAGGATTCCCTTTTCATTCATTATACATTCGTTTTTGGCGTTTCTTCTTCATCTTGAATACTTAATAAATTTTGCCATTTTTTATACGGAGCGCTATTTGGATCTACATATCCTTTCGCATGCGAGCGATCCCACAATTGTTTAATAAACATTTCTTTCTCTTTCTTTGCAACCATATCAGCACCTGTACCGTAATAGTTCTGGAAATACAACTCGATTTCATCAAGGAATAGTCTTAATAATTCATCTGATGTTTCTTCTAACGTCGGATCATACTTCGCTTCACGGTCATACATTAAAATCATATCTAAAAGATTGTGGACATGTTCTTTTCTAAGCCATCTTACATCTTGGGCTCCTAATACGAACGGATGTGTATATAAATGTCCACCTTGTATCATCGCCTTTTCTTGCTCTTCTTCAAATCGTGACAAGATGTTTTCATAAATAAACGGATTATGAAGCAATGCTCTGTGTAATTTATAACTTTCACTTGAAATATTTTTCCCCATCGACTGAATTAAAAAGCTACGCCCCACACCGTTATATTGATACACAAATTGTCCATCAACAGCAACTAAACTAATCCAGCGATACATATATGCGTATAGTAATGCACGATTACATTTATCATAATCTAATTTTGTTTGAGTCGCATTCAAGTCTGGCATAAAGGCTGGTAAGTGCCAATACTTATCTAAATGCGGCGTTAAACTAGATTTTTTACTATTTAATTTGTTTACACGGCGATAATACGATTGGAAATAGTCACCTTTATCATTCATAAATCCGTTTGAAATATGTCCTGATGATAATTTAGGAAAATCTTGCAGCGATAAGCCATAATGTGCTCGATAACAGATCACTTCAAATGGCGAAAAGGCTTCATGTACTGTATCTTTTTCTTTAAACATTTCTTGAATCAATTCCTCTTGTAGCTCTTTCTTTAAAGAAGGATGTATACCCCAATATTGTAATTCCCTATGATGAGAAACTTTTGGAATGAACGGACTTGCTAAATGGAACAGGTCTTCAATTTTTTCACGAACGTATTCATCGCGATCACGTTTCTTGTAATCTGCTTCTTTTCGCAACGCTTCAATGATATTCAGTTCTAATTTATCACGATAGCGTACTTGCAGTTCGTCATAACAATAGCTCAGTATATGTTCGCGGTAGAAATCCTCTACCTTTTTCGACTGAATCTCTTCTGTTTTCGCATCACGACAATATTCTCCGTACAAACTCATATAAATTTCCGCTGATATATCTTTCGGTAGTACACCTAAATTTAAATGTTGCTGCATATCTTGCCATATCTTTTCTTGCAACTGTTCCTCTGCTAATACATATACATTCGTCGGGTTTGTTTTTCCTTCAAATTCCTTACTGCGCTTTTGGATTTCAAATAATAAATTTTCACGTGTTTCATGTAAATTATCAAAAAACCTTTCCCAATATTGAATCATTTTATTAACTGCTTGATATAGCGATTGATATACAAGTTCTAATAGCATTTCTTTTCGATATTCATTTAATTTGTGTACATATTGCGTTACGATGTCTTCAAATTCTCTTTTGAATAAACGTTGCTGATTATTAATCATTTTTCCGAACCAGCCTTGTTGTTGAGCAATTTCTACTCGGCGTACAGCCGTTACCGTGCCATCGATATTACCTACATTAAATTTTTTATCGTAGTTTTGAATTACATTACGCTTTTGTTCATTATTTTCATGTAGTCGATTCATTTTTTCTACTAACTGCTTTCGAATTTCATATAACATAAAACGTGCTGCTACTGGGTGAACTGGATCTGTTTTCTTTAAAAACCATGTATTTAATTGATAGGACTGCCCTTCAGAACCACTTGGTGAAAAGCGATCTGATTCAATCATGTCATATAAAAGTGTCGTTACATGTTCATGTACACGGCTCGGAATCGCATACGCATATAAACGAACCGCATGATCCACTCTTGCCACTTCACCTTTCATTTGTTCCATCATTTTCAGTTTCGCAGCTGAAATTTTACACTCATGTTGCAGACGATTTAATTCCTCATCTTTTTGCACCGTGCGTTGTACATAACTTTCTACAGCTTCTAAAAACAGTTTTGATTTTGCAACTCCGAGCTTACCACCTTCTGCTCCTTCACGTGTTTCATTGTACATTTGTCTATAGAAAATATGAGCTTGCTCTGGACGGGTAGCAAGATGTTCCAAGTCCTCTAAATAACTTTTACCTCTCTCCGGCTTTTCACGCTGCATACCACGTTTTACATCTTGGTCATATCTTTGCTTCTTCTCTTGAAACAGTTGATCTAAATGAAGCCACGATTCATCTAAACCTTGCACAGCCCATTTTAAAGCACAATATTTTAACACATGCTCATACGGATAAATGAGTTTTGCCGTTCCTGCCCCGCAATATCGTCCTTTTCCGCTTGATTCTGCTAATTGCTGAATTTGATTGTCTTCTTGTGCAAAATGACTTGTGGACATTGGGCTAAATAACTGTAAATAAATTGTATTTGCCATCTGTTCCATATAGTCCGATAAATTGTGTAAATGGTGTCCATGTAGGTTTTCATAATCGTATAAGAAACAATAATTGTACGGTAAATGATGTTGTTTAATTGTATGATTCGTTCTTCCGTCTTCATCTACTTGATCAGGGCGATACTCTAATTCAATTGTTACACCGCCACGTTTTGATAATTCTCCAGTAGAACCGAGCGTAATAGCATGTAATTCTTTTAACGATGCATAGCCGTTTGCTTGCACCGTTTCAAACTCTTTCGCACTAACCGTTCTCGTCTTAACTAACACATCCGGCATTAAAAACGCACCGCGTATTAAAATGTTGTGATGCTGCAGTTTTTTTCGAAGCATTTCACGTAAATATAATGCAATTTGCAGAAACATCCCTGAACCTGTTCCGCCCGCTAGTGACGTTACTATAATGACACGTACTCCATATTCCGTTTGATCGCTTGTAACTGGAAAAATCTTCTCAATTTCTTGCCAAAAGGATGTCAATTTATCTTCTTTCATCGCAGCACGTAACGCTAAACGTGAAATGACGCGTAACTGTCCTGCTCCTTCTGTTAATGGTTTATCAAGTATAGTCGGGTCCATCGGAAACCACTCTGGAATCGTTGGATCACCCGCAATATACTCTCTTGGCGTTTTACTCGAACTCGTTTGCGTCTTAAACTTTCGAATATGATCAAATTTACTCAATGTATTCACATCTGTATCAAATACGTGCATTGCTACCTTTTTCCGGCGCTCTTCAGGCAGTTTTTCATATATTTGATGCGTCACAGTACTACCGATTCCACCTAAACCAATTAATATTGTTGGAACTTGTAATGTCATGTGAACCACCTTCCTATTCTTGCTTGTTTGAAAAAAGGGAAAGAGAATCAATACTCCATCCCCTTCTTATCCCTATCTACTATTCACATTCGTACTTGTAAATCTCCTTACCATATCCTCTATCAATTAGTAAAAGTTCATTTGGATATAGTGTCTTATGTTCCATTCCTACTTCATCCTCTGTTATAAACATCCCATCAATAATCATTCCAACTACTTGTGATTCTTTCGCTACAAAGACAGATTTCGAACCTTTCTTCGCTATAAACGTAACGGATTGCACCGTTTTTCTTTCTGCTCTAAATGGGATACCAAAATAATGGTTCCACCATTTATTTCGAAGTAATTCTGGTTCAGATTGATATAGCCAATCTTTCGCTACCTCTTGATCCCATTCATAATACAGTAGTGCCTTCCGGTGAAATCTCGGCCGAACAATCCATCCTAAAACAATGATTCCTACTACTAGCAGTAATAACGTGATAGGAATGACAAACTTAAAAATGAGCGCATATTTTTCATAAAACGGAGCATCTTGAATATGGAATGTTATGTTTTTCTTTACTTCTTGTAACTTTGAATCCCGCATTACGATGGTAGCTTCTACGGTGCCGGTATCTGTAAAATTAAATATATCGGAGTAATAGGGACGAGGATAAACATAGATTTGGTTTCCATGTTGCTTTATTTCATAATTGATTGATTGTTCAGATGTGACACCAGTAGATTTTAATAGTTTTTTTACAGCTTCTTCTGTCATCGGCTTACCATCTAACTGTGGCTGCAAAACAAATGGTTTACTATTCTCTAAATTTGTCACTTTTTCTTCATAATCTTTTGTAACAGTTTGAAGTGATAATTTTGGTTTCTCAGCTGTTTCAATTTTAAATTCTTTCGTCTGTCTATAAAACCCTTTTATATTCATATGAACTTTCCCGCGTACTAACCCTTTATCAAGCTTAGTTTCGTAATAAAACACATGCCTTTTATCGTCCCACTTCATCGGATATTGTTTTCCGTCTATTTCTACTTCTGCCTGAAAGTAAGAAGACTGAACTGGCAACTCCGTAGGCTTTGCTTCAATAACAGCAGTAACACCTTCGTACATTTTCTCTACATTTTTTTGACTACTATCATCTTTGTCATAAGTAGAAACCGTATAATTAAGCGCCGGTTCAACTAGTACTTGTAGTCCTTCTTTCTCAATGTCCTGGTCCACTTCTATCGTATAAGTTCCTGGTTTAATAACTTCCTGATTTTCCGTACTTATATGAACTATATTTCCGAACAATTTTGCTTCTCCTGGTGCATGTATGGAAAAAGAAGATTGTAATTGTAATGGTTTAGAAATTTGTGTGACCTGATAATCGGGCAGAGAAGGCGATTGTCGTACAAGCGTCATACGTTTTAACGGAAACGGTGTTGTAATCTCTACTTTTTTCCCCACTACTTTCGTTTTGACAATCGATTCAACAGAGGAGAATGGATCACGATTTGCAACTAATGCTGCCACTTGATTTACACTTTTTACAATGCCATCTTCTCCGCTTGACGGCATCGTAACACCATTTATCTCTTTCTTCCATATTTCTTTGAACGTGTTTAATTGTTCTTTTTCTTGTTGTCCTAAATCTTCTTCCATCGTAATTAAGACTGGGTGTAACGATATCTTTTTTGCATCCATTTCTTTCTTAAACTGGGCTAATTTCTGCAAAATTTGTTCTTTTCCGCCAACCTTATCTTTCTCTAAATCATTAAATGCCCCGTCAGTTAATACAATAAGCCAAAATTCACGTTTTCCATCTATATCTGCTTCCTTTTTTATAGATTGCATCGCCGTTTCTACCGCGCTAAATGGAGTATTTAAATACGTTTTCCACGCTCCAATTCCCTCAATTTCTGTTTGCCTTTTATCCTTCGTTAACAAAATGTTTAATGGATCATTCGGCTTACTCATTGGAACGTAAGAAAATTTATCTTTTTCATCTAATAATGCAACTAAACTTTGCAAAGCATAATTGGCATATTTCCAGCGATCGTTATTTCTCATGCTGCCCGAATCGTCATATACAAGTGAAACGACCCTTTCCTTTGCCTCCTCTCCTTTTGCAAAAGCTGATAAAGGTAAACATATAAATAGAAACAACATGAACGTGGCACAAATTCGAATTTTCATGATGAGGCTTCGCCACCTTTGTAGACAAATTCCTATGTTTAAATTTATGAGAGGAAACAAGATATATGACTTGTATTTTAGGACAACTAACCCACCATAACTTTATTATGTAAACAGATTATACACTTGGTAATATTCCTTCTAGCATTCTCTATCCAATTATATAAGTAAAAAAAGCCTGTTTAAGATCCACGCTTAAAACAGACTTTTCCTACTTTTCATTTTAAAAACACATAACAAAAAGTTTGATTTTTGACTTAACACATCACTTCTATTGTAAATCCACCAGGTACTTCAACGTAAAACGTATACGCATGGGCATGCTTAGGAGGCTCGATCAAAAATCCATCTTCCTGCAATCTTTGATTTATCTTATCTACTTGTTCTTCATTTTCTTGTGGAAATCCTACATGAAATGTTTTTGGATACTGAACTTCTTTTCCTTTCATTAAAGTTAGTATAAATCCATCATTGTCACGCATAACTGCAAAGGCATTCCCCCTTGTTCCACTACAAATTAAACCAAAATACCTCTCTAAAAACTCTCTAGATGCTGTTACATCTGTAACTGTTAAATTAAGATGTTTAATTCCCAATCCCCCACCTCATTTCTTAATTTTCTAACATTTTATCATACAAATAAAAAACACGCTTTTCACAGCGTGTTTCATTGCTTTACATACACTTCAACAATCGGATTCTCTTTATTATCCGCATGCAAGCGTATATTCGCTTCACTTGTATTATAAATACTAGCTAATAACATTATCGTTAACACATTAGGTATCTTCGCATCACTTCCGTATTTTCTCTCAAGCCCTTCCTTATATTCAAAATCTAAATCCCCCTGCACATATGTATACACTTCAAAACCATCTTCTAAATTGCAAACTACTGTATCAATAATATCTGCCCCTACTTGCTTCTTCATTTCCTCTCGCAACGCTTCAATAAATTCTTCCCACGGTACTTCGTATGTCTGAAACTGATCTGTAGATTTCATACCTTTTCCTCCTTATATATCCTCTTCTTATATTTCCCCTTTCCTATAACAATTATGATAGATAGGACATTCGTACAAGCCGCACTTGTCCCCCTTACATATCGTATTACTGTAATGCGGAAGGAGGAAAGAACATGCATAGACAAAAATGTTATGATACATGCCGACGTTATTTCGGAAAAGTTGTTCGGATTGAAGACCATGATGGCCGTATACATTTAGGTAAAATAATCGATTTGACACAAAACTCTGTATGGATTGAACCGATGCAACAGCGCTCATCTTTTGATTCAGGATTCGGATACTATGATGCTTATGCAAACGGTGGTTGTGACCTTTGTGGCGGCCTTAGCAGATGTGATAGTTGCGGATTTGGATGCGGTGGTGGATTCAGCAGTTGCGGATGTGGTGGCCGTGGTTGCGGTAGTTGTGGTGGCGGCGGCTGGGGTGGCGGCGGTTGTGGCTGGGGTGTTGAACTCGGATTTGGTTTCATCTTCGGAATTACATTAGCTGCATTATTTTTCATTTAACATAGTAAAGAGTTGGCTACCTTTAGCCAACTCTTTTTCTTTATTTTTCACATATAAAAATACGATGCCCTAAAATGTGTTGGTACATAAGCCGTACATTTTCATGCTGTACCCATGCCCCATATAACTCATTCGGAATATGTGAGGATACATTCCATTCTGGCTCTTCGACATAGCCAGAGATCGTTTCTGCAATCGTGCCACCGCCAGCAATTGTAATTCTTTTAAAATTTGCTTTCTGAAATAATTGTACCCACTCATTCTCAGTTAATAGTTCTTTCATGCCATATAATTGGGCGATTTTTTCTTCCTCACTCTTATCAATGTGCCTATCAATAATCATTTCAATGACAACAAGCTTACCGTCCTGCTGTAATACACGGTAACACTCCGAGATAACCCTTTCTTTCTCTGTAAAAGCGATGATTGATTCTCCAAGTACGAACTCAAATGAGTTATTCAAACAAGGTAATTGCTCTACACTTCCTTCAATTAATTGTATATCTAACCCTTCAAACAACCATCTATCTTTTGCCTTTTGAATCATAATTTCATTCTTTTCAACAGTTGTTACTTTATAACCAAATTCCCTTGTCATATATGCAGCTGTTTTTCCCGTACCGCAACCTATTTCAAGGACATTCGCTCCATATTTAAAAGGCAGTTGTGCTAACAATTGTTTTGTTAACGTAAAACCACCAGGATGAGCACTTCCTATTCCGTAATAAGCTAGGAAATCGATGTATGTGTTTCGCTTCATAGGACTCTCCTTCAAGTTTTCTATAATACATATATTCATCCTCAAAAAAATAGTGCACAGAAAAAAAAGCATTTTCAAGTGCAATGTTTCAACTTGAAAACGCTTTTTTCTTTTACTATTTCTCTTCTACATACGCCCATTTGAAACTATATTCCGGACTAATATTATGTTTTACAATTCCCTTTACATTTGGTTTCATAACATACGATCTACCACTTTGATATAAAGGTACGAGCGCTACATCTTCTTCAAGTAACAGTTTTTCTGCTTTCCCTAGCTCTGTCCAACGTTTTTTTGCATCAGCCATCCATTCCGTCTTACTTTTATTAATAATGTCATCATATTTTGAATTTGAATAGCTCATCTGATTCTGTGAATTTTTCGTTTCAAACATATCAAGATATGTCATTGGATCCGCATAATCTGGATTCCAGCCGCCATATGAGAAATCATAATCTTGGTCTGATTCTAATTTTAGTTTTTGCTTAAATGGCTGAAGTTTAATATTTACTGTTACACCCTTTAAATTCTTTTCAATTTGATCTTTTACATACTCCCCAACCTTTTTCGCATTACCAGTATCATAATTTAATAGCTCTATTGTCACTTGATCTTTTCCAAGTTCTTTTTTCGCAGCTTCCCAGGCTGCTGCTGCCTTTTTAGAGTCTTGTTTTAAACCATTTTTAAACGTTTCTGCGAAATCTTTACCGTCTGGTCCAGCTGCTAAACCTTTTGGTACTAAATAATCCACTGGTTTTGAACCATCATTTAAAATGACATTCGTTAAAGCTTTCTTATCGATTGATAATGCAATTGCTTCACGTAATTTTTTACTCTTTAACGGTGTATCTTGCCCACCACGTTTTTGATTTAGACGCAAGTAAAAAGTACTTGTTTCTGAATATGCACCAAACTCTTCTTTATTATTTCTATACTTATCAACAAATTCACCTGATAAAAGTGTAAAATCAATCGCACCTGTATCATATAAATTTACTCTTGTAGCTGGTTCTTTTACTACACTATAGTTGATTTCTTCTAGTTTTACAGTCTTTTTATCCCAATACTGATCATTTTTCTTTAATTTCCAACCTTGTTCATGCTTCCAATCAGTAAGTACAAACGGTCCATTATAAATTGTCGTATCAGACTCTAAACCGTATTTATCTCCTTTTTCTTTTACGAACTTTTCATTTAATGGATAGTATGACGCGAATGCCATTAAATTTAAGAAATATGGTACTGGTCTCTCTAGTTCAACTTCCAGCGTATAATCATCTACCGCTTTTACACCTAATGTAGAAACTTCTGCTTTCTCTTGATTTATTGCCTCTGCATTTTTAAGATAGTAAGCAATAAACGCATATTCTGCAGCTGTTTTTGGATCTACTAGACGTTGCCATGCAAATACGAAATCTTTCGCTGTTACAGGATCACCGTTTGACCATTTTGCATCTTTTCGTAATTTGAATGTATATTTTTTGCCATCCTCGCTTTTCGTACTAGATTCTGCCGCCGCTGGAATTGGCTTGTTATCTTTATCTAGACGATATAACCCTTCCATCGTGTTTCCTAAAATTTGAGAACCTAACGTATCTGTATTTTTAGAAGTATCCATCGTCGGAATTTCATTCGTTTCTGTACGATTCATTACTTGCTGTGCCGCATATTTAATATCGGATTTTTTCTCTTCCCCGCCACTATTAGACGTCGTAGTCGTTTTCTTCTCCCCACCAGAAGATCCAGAACATGCTGTTAACGCCACACTCATTGCTAATACTGGTGCTACAACCGCCGTAAACTTTTTCATCTTTTTCTTCATTTTTGTACCCTCCCCAATTATATGTACGAAACTAACTTTGAGAGATTTCTAATTTAAATTATCAGAAAATTATTATTAATTATTATTCTACTAACTTTTCTCGAATTGTAAAGTATTTTTAAAAATATTCATAATAATTAATTTATTTACTTCGATAACAATCTATTACTACTATACGAATTCTCCCACATCTACTATATGTAAGTACCACTTTTCTTATTCTTCTCTATTTAATTTAATAGTAAAAGAGCGTTCTAAAAGTCATTTATACCTTTAAAACGCTCTTTTTTATTATTTCCCTTCCGTTACATAAGCCCACTTAAAGCTATATTCTGGACTGATGTTATGTTTCACAATTCCTTTAACATTCGGTTTCATTACATACGCTCTACCTGTTTGATATAAAGGAATTAATCCTGCATCTTCTTCAAGGAACAATTTCTCTGCTTTTCCTAACGTTTCCCAACGCTTCTTCGGATCAGACAATAATTCATTACCTGCTTTCGCTACCATTTCATCGTATTTTGGATTCGAATAACTCATTTGGTTATACGGGCTCTTCGATTCAAACATATCAATAAACGTCATTGGATCCGAATAATCCGGGCTCCAACCTGCAAATGAAACTTCATAATCTTGCGCTGACTCTAATTTCAGTTTTTGTTTGAACGGCTGAATTTTCGTGTTAACCGTTACACCTTTTAAGTTTTTCTCAATTTGATCTTTAAAATAGTCAGCAATTTTTTTCGCAGTTCCATCATCATAGCTTAGTAGTTCAATTGTCACTTGATCTTTTCCAAGTTCTTTTTTCGCCGCTTCCCAAGCTGCTGCACCTTTTTTCGGATCATATTTTAGACCATTTTTAAATGTATCTTGGTAATCTTTACCGTCAGGCCCTGTCGCAAGCCCTTTTGGTACTAATTGATCTGTTGCTTTTGAACCGTTATTTAAAATAACGTTCGCTAAGCCTTTTTTATCAATTGATAACGCAATTGCTTCACGTAGTTTTTTGCTCTTTAACGGTGTATCTTGTCCGTTACGCTTTTGATTTAAACGTAAGAAGAATGTACTTGCTTCTGAATACTCACCGTACTCCTCTTTGTTCGATTTATATTTATCAACGAATTCTCCTGATAATAGTGTAAAATCAATTGATCCTGTATCATATAAGTTTACTTTCGTCGCAACTTCTTTTACTACACTATAGTTAATTTCTTCTAATTTCACAGTCTTCTTATCCCAATACTGATCATTTTTCTTTAACTGCCATCCTTGTTCATGTTTCCATGACGCCATAACGAACGGTCCATTATACAACGTTGTATCTGCTTCTAAACCGAACTTATCTCCTTTTTCTTTTACGAACTTTTCATTTAAAGGATAGTACGATGGGAATGCCATTAAATTCAAGAAATACGGTACTGGCTTTTCTAATTCTACTTCTAGTGTATAATCATCTACCGCTTTTGCTCCTAAATCTGTTAGAGGTTTTTCACCTTTATTAATTGCTTCTGCATTTTTAATATAGAAAGCGATAAACGCATATTCTGCCGCTGTATTTTTATCAAGTAAGCGCTGCCATCCGTATACGAAATCTTTCGCTGTTACAGGATCACCGTTAGACCATTTTGCATCTTTACGTAGTTTAAATGTATATTTTTTGCCATCCTCACTTTTCGTACTAGATTCTGCCACAGCTGGGATTGGCTTATTATCTTTATCAAGACGATATAATCCTTCCATTGTGTTCCCTAAAATTTGAGAACCTAATGTATCAGTAGATTTTGAAACATCCATCGTCGGAATTTCTTGATTTTCTGTACGATTTAATACTTGTTTCGCTGCGTATTTAATTTCAGCTTTTTTCTCTTCCCCACCACCACTAGACGTCGTAGTTGATTTCTTCTCCCCACCAGATCCAGAACACGCTGTCAACGCCATACTCATTGCTAAAACTGGCGCTACAACCGCCGTGAACTTTTTCATCTTTTTCTTCATTTTTGTACCCTCCCCAATTATATGTACGAAACCATCTTTGATAGACTTTCTAATAACTAGTTATCAGAAAATTCTTATTAATTAATATTCTACTAATTTTTCTGGTTTTGTAAAGTTATTTTTAAAATATTCTAAAAATTATTTTTTTGTGATAGTAACAAGTATTCTTTTTACAATTATCACTATACAAATTCTTCATTATATCTATCGTTTTATTTGCATGTAATCTCATAATAAAAAGAGCACTCCAAAAGTAAATAGTCTACTTTTGGAATGCTCTATCATTTATCTTTCTATTGTGGCCAACGAGATTCTCACTACAAAATAAGCTAATAAACTTGTATACATCTACTTAAAGATAACATTACTGTTTAAAAATTATTTTCCATCTTTTTCAGTCATATATGCCCACTTGAAGCTATACTCTGGACTGATGTTATGGTGAACGATGCCTTTTGCATTTGGTTTTTGAACATATGCATCACCACGTTGGTATAAAGGTACAAGCGCTACATCTTGCTCAAGAAGTAATTTCTCAGCTTTTCCTAGCTCTTCCCAACGTTTCTTCGCGTCACCCATTAATTCTCCGCCAGCTTTTTTGATCATATCATCATACTTTGAATCAGCGAAGCTCATTTGGTTATGAGAATGATTAGACTGGAACATATCTAAGAATGTCATTGGGTCAGCGTAGTCAGGTCCCCAACCAGCAAATGATAAATCATAATCTTGCTCTGTTTCTAATTTTAGCTTTTGTTTGAATGGCTGAAGTTTAATATTAACTGTTACACCTTTTAAGTTTTTCTCGATTTGGTCTTTTACATATTCTCCAACTTTTTTCGCATTACCAGTATCATAGTTTAATAGCTCAATTGTAACTTGGTCTTTTCCAAGTTCTTTTTTCGCTTCATTCCATGCAGCTGCTGCTTTTTTCGCATCTGGCTTAATACCATTTTTAAATGTTTCTTGGAAATCTTTACCGTCTGGACCACTTGCTAATCCTTTTGGTACTAAGAAGTCCGCAGGTTTAGATCCATCATTTAAAATTACATTTGATAGATTTTTCTTATCGATAGAAAGCGCGATTGCTTCACGTAATTTTTGGCTCTTTAGCGGTGTATCTTGTCCGCCACGTTTTTGGTTCAGACGTAAGAAGTATGTGCTTACTTGTGAATATGTGCCAAACTCTTCTTTATTATTTCTATACTTATCAACGAATTCACCTGATAGAAGCGCAAAATCAATTGCATTTGTATCATATAAATTTACTCTTGTAGCTACTTCTTTTACTACACTATAGTTAATTTCATCTAGTTTTACAGTCTTTTTATCCCAATATTGGTCGTTTTTCTTTAATTTCCAACCTTGCTCATGCTTCCAATCAGTAAGAACGAACGGTCCGTTATATACTGTTGTATCAGACTCTAAACCGTATTTATCTCCTTTTTCCTTCACGAACTTCTCATTTAATGGATAGTACGATGGGAATGCTACTAAGTTTAAGAAATATGGTACTGCTTGTTCTAACTCAACTTCAAGCGTATAGTCATCTACCGCTTTTACTCCTAGCTCTGCTACAGGTTTTTCACCTTTATTCACCGCTTCTGCATTTTTAATTGGGAATGCGATAAATGCATACTCAGCAGCTGTTTTTGGATCTAATAGACGTTGCCATGCATATGCGAAATCTTTCGCTGTTACAGGATCACCATTTGACCATTTTGCATCTTTACGTAGTTTAAATGTATATTTTTTACCATCCTCACTCTTCGTGCTTGATTCTGCAGCAGCTGGGATTGGTTTGTTATCTTTATCTAATCGATATAAACCTTCCATTGTGTTCCCTAAAATTTGAGAACCTAATGTATCTGTATTTTTAGAAGTATCCATTGTTGGAATCTCATTTGTTTCAGTACGATTTAGTACTTGTTTTGCTGCTAATTTCCCTTCTGATTTGCTATCTCCACCAGAGCTAGAATTCGTGCTTGTCTTCTTATCTCCACCTGATGTAGAACATGCTGTTAATGCCATACTCATTGCTAAAACTGGTACTACAACCGCTGTTAGTTTTTTCATTTTTTTCTTTTTCACTTTCTGTACCCTCCCTAATTCTTAACGCTCTCATTTAAGAATTTTCTGATAATTCTGTTTTTCTTTATATATTTATCAGAAGATTCTTATTAACTATTATTCTACTAATTTTTTGAGTTTTGTAAAGTGTTATTATTGAAAATTTTTAAAAAATTATTTTTTTACAGTAATATTCATAAAAATTCCATAATCTTTCGAAACACTATATCTCATTGAATTCTATGTATTGATTTAATAGTCTTTATATCCCTCCGCTACAAAATACTTGTAAATTATTGTTAATAAATAATGTATATCATACCAAACCTCTTTTCTACAAAAATAAAAAAGCAGACATTTCGCCTGCTTCAATTCTCCTCAATTTGCTTTTCGCTTAATCCTAGATGTGTTCTAAGAGTATTACTCAAACTCTGTAGATCTTTTTTATTAGGATTATAATAATATACACGTTGTCCGTTTGGGCCATTAGGTAAATATAAATCATCACCAGCTAATTGTATTTTTTCAACTGAACCGTTTAAACCGTATTTATAAAAAGATAAAATATCATCCATTACTAAGTTTGTTTTAAAATCGCCGTCAACCGCCTCAACCATTTTTTCTAGTTTCGTAATCGAACCTACACTTTTTAATTTACTTAACATCGCTTCGATAACAAGCTGTTGGCGCTGACCTCTCATTGCATCACTATCAATATGACGCGTTCTTGCTAGTGCAAGTGCTTCTTCCCCATTTAATTTTTGTAATCCTTTTCTCAAATGGATCGCATCAGGTTCATCTTTACTATTTTGCTCCGTAAATTCAACTGGGACATCTACCTCAATACCATCTAACCCATCAACAATTTTAGTAAAGGAACCAAAATTAAATTTCACAAAATAATCAACAGGCACCTGTAACAATTTTTCTACCGCTTCCACTGAAGCTTGCGGTCCTCCATCTTTACCATTTTGAACGAAACCACTTCCATATGCATGGGTTATTTTATCTTTTTTCTTTTGAACTGGAACATATGTATATGTATCACGCGGTATGCTCGTTAATTTCACTGTTTTATCATCTTTATTAAAGGTGGCTAACAATAACGCATCTGTATGAAATGCACCATTATACTCCTTTTGTCGTTCTTGATTTTCATCAATTCCCATAATTAAAAGTGAAACATGATTTGCAATTGGCTTTACAGATTTCTCACGTAAATTGGATTTTTCACCTCGTGCTAAATTCAAATTAGATTTTTGTACGAGACTAGAAGTTTTCATATATACATAGGTTCCATAGCCAATTCCACCAAATAGTAATACCGCTAGTAGTAAACTTATTATCGTTTTCTTTTTATATTTTTGCTTATTTTTCTCTTCTCTTAAAGATGAATGATTCCTCATTTACTCTCCTCCTGTTTCTATTCATCCAATATGTTTTTCATTTTTTCATATTTAGCGCTATCCTTTTGAAACACACTTTCTTTCAATCCTTTATCTATTTGTATCCATTCAGTCGTAAGTGAATATTGAATCAAGCCTTCTTGAAAACTAAGAAATTTCAATATAATCCCTGTATTTTTCTCCACAACCATTTCGAATTTCCCTCTTAAATTTTCAGAGGTGCTAACAGGCATCTCTATGTTGATGACTCCTTCAATTTTGTAACAATCTAATCCAAGATATTTCGTTTCTTTATAATTCCAATCTTTATATCGAATTAACAAATCTGCGAATTCTGATTGAATACTATACTTAGCTAGTCCTACATATTCATCATCATATCGCCTTTTTTCACCTGATTTTTTCAATAACCTTTCCGTAGGATTTAATTTTAATAGTTCATTGTTTCTTTCTTTCGGGTTCCATTTTGTCTCTTTATAGGTATGCTTCTCATCATCAAACTCTTTTTTCTTGCCCTCGTTATATATAATTGTTCGTTTTTTCGCTAGTTTATCTTCTTTCGAAGAGATACCTCTTTGTTTTTCCGTATCAATCGCATACTTATATGTTGTAGCAACTCTTGATGAGCTAGAATATTCCTCAAATTGTCCTGAAATATTTTTAAAATAATCAATAGAATCTAGCATCTTTTGATGAATCTTTTCTTTATCTGGATAATGTACATTCGATTTTATTTCTTCTTCATTTTCATAATCAGAAAACGCTTTTTTCTTTACATATTCAAATACTCCACCGTTTTGCGCAAAACTTTGGATAGAAAACTCAGACATAGATACCACTGAAAGTATACAAACCGCTGCACTAATTATCATCATATGAATTTTGTAACTCTTCTTTTTTACCTGAAGATTATGTAGTGTGCCATTAATCTTTTCATTTAACTCTGGAGGTACTATAACATTTTCATCTTTTATTCTCTTTTTTAATTTCTCATCAAATAATTTTTCATTATCCACCCTTTACACCCCCTATTCCATCTTTAATCGTTTTTGTAGTTGTTCCCTTGCGCGTGACAATCTGGATTTCACTGTTCCTTTTGGTACTTCTAAAAGCTTTGCTATACTCTCTTGATTCATATCTTCATAATAATAAAGCACCGTAACAGCTCTTAATTCTTCATGTAACGATTGAATCGCATTACACAAATCTATATCTTCATACTGATCACACGCACTCATATTGTAATCATTCTCTTCTGTCACAATTACATTTTTATACGCTCTAATAATATTGTTACACTCATTTATTAGTATTCGAATTAACCAAGTTTGAAAAAATTCTTCTTTTTTTAATTTTTTTATATTTTCATAGGCCTTTAAAATTGTTGTCTGTATCGCATCCTCTATATTTGTCTCATCACGTAACATCGCCTTTGCTATTCGATACATCTTCACTTTTTCTGTATGTATAAGCGCTATAAAGGCTTCATGATCACCTTTTTTCGCTAAAGAAACATCCGTTTCTTCTTTTATAATCATTTTATATAAAGGGATTACTTTCACAATTGCTCCTCCTGTTTCATCCTCACTTCATCACTTCCAATTTAACTTTACATGTATTAGACGTATGAACCTAGAAAAAGGTTCATTTTTTTGAATATTTTTTTAATTAAAAAGATAAATATCCTTTATAAGTGTTATGTGATAAACATACTAGTTTAAATTTACAAATAAAAAAAGCCCACTTTCTAGTGGACTTTCTACTTTATAACGGTAAATCCCTCTTCCTAAATACTACAATCGCTACTAAGAAAATACAAAGCGCTCCAGCAGTTAACCCTATACTTACCGGCCATATATTATACGTTCCTTCAGCGATTTCTTTCGGGCGAAACAGCGTGAATAATGATAGACTTCTCATCCACTCTAACTTATCACTTAATTTACCTACCATATCCAATACGAAAAATAAGATAGTTAAACTCGCTGAATAACTTAGTGCTTTTCTTTCGTCATTACATATACAAGAAAAGAAAAATGAATACGCACTAACGACTAAAAATATGAGCCCTCCGACTACATTTATCTTCAAAAATAATTCTTTATTTAAGTTATTATCTTGTAAAAACCATTCTGCACCTACTAACCCAGCTACATACGTAACAGATACAATAATCAGAAGTCCTAATATGAGAACAGTAGCTTGTGTAATAGCAATTTGCACTCTAGATACAGGTGTTGCTAGCAAGTATGCCATTGCTCCTTTATCTACATGACGAGCAATTAAATGTGTCGCAACTGTTACGCAAAAAATTGTTAAAATGATAATAAACAATAGACTATAGTATTCACCAGCTAAAAAATCCATTACGTTTTGAATCGGACTTTCCATACCAACGATTTTTTTCACACTATCAGGCATGGCAGCTATTAATTCATTTAGCCCTTTCGCTGATACCATTGACGGGAATATCCAAATTAATAACCACAAATATAAAGCCGCACCAGACGCATAACTCAAAATACTTTTTTGTGTTTCTTTCAAACTAGCTAAAAACAATTGCTTATTCATGCGTTATCCCTTCTTTCTTATCGTAATAATGCATAAATAAATGTTCTAAATCCATCGCTCTCGTTTGAAGTGCCGTTACATTATAGTTTGAAAGTGTTTGTAAAACAGTTTGATAGTTTCCTTGTACAATGATAGATGCCTCTCTGCCTTTTACCGCTTCAAATTGCAAATTACACTTTGTAAGGGACTCAATCTCTTCTTGTGATGATACTGTTACATCTATCACCTGTCTTCTCATACTTTGTAAATCGTGAATATTTTCAACCGTTACGAGTCGACCATCTTTAATAATAGCTACTCTGTCACAAGTTCTCTCAATTTCAGTAAAAATATGTGATGACATCAGGATTGTTTTTCCTCTTTGCTTTTCCTCTAATATTAAATCTATAAACACTTGCTGCATAAGTGGATCAAGTCCAGATGTTGGTTCATCTAAAATTAACACCTCTGGATCGTGCATAAATGCAGCGACTATCCCTACTTTTTGCTTCATTCCTTTAGACATTTTGCGAATCGGTGTTTTCACATCAAATTGCAGACGCTCTATCAGTTCATCTCGTCTTTTCGTATCCTTTAATCCACGCATTCCTTGCATTAATTTTAAAAACTCTAATCCGTTCATTCCTTCAATAAAAGAAATTTCCCCCGGTAAATAACCAACTTCTCTTTGAATTTTCGCTGCTTCATTCCAACAATCTAATCCAAAAATTGTCGCTTTACCAGCTGTCGGTTTTATAAATCCCATTAAATTACGAATCGTCGTTGATTTCCCGGCACCATTCGGTCCTAAATAACCAAATACTTCTCCCTTTTTTACATCAAATGTAATATGAAACAAACCTTTTCCATTCGAAAACTGTTTTGTGACATCTTGAACTGAAATCATAATTCCACCTCATTTTTTGAAATATTTAATATGTGATATTTCAAAATTATTGTACTCCTCATCTTTCATATTCGCAACAACTTTTTGAAATATTTATTAGTCCATATTTCAAAATTATTGTTTTCCATTATTTTTTCTTGTATATTTTAAGTGAGGTGATTGCATTGAACGGCTTTGAAAGAGTAAAAGAAAAGAAAAAGCGTGCCATTAAAGAAGCAGCATTCGTATTATTTTCAGAACGTGGATTTAATGAAGTGAAAATAGAACATATCGCAAAAGAAGCAAACGTTTCTCAAGTTACAATTTATAATCATTTCGGAAGTAAAGATGCTTTATTTAGGGAGCTTATACAAGAATTTATCATATCTGAATTTCAATATTATAAAGAGCTTGCAGAAGAAAAATTACCTTTTCATGATATGATGCAAAAAATGATTGTAAGAAAAATGAATACTGGCGGGTTATTTCAACCTGATATGTTATTACAAATGATGCAAAGGGACGAAGAACTCCGTAAGTTTATTTATAGTTATCAAAATGAAAAAATCCTGCCCTGGTATTTAGAAATATTAGAACGAGCTCAGCGCAAAAATGAAATTAATCCACACCTTACTAAAGAAATGATGTTACTTTACATTCAAATGTTTACAAAATTAGGTGATGAATTTGGAGCACAACTTCTTGAAGGAGATCGTGAAAAACATATACAAGATATCGTTACGATGTTCTTCTATGGTCTTTCTGTTCCACAAAAATAAAAAAGACACGAATTTCGTGTCTTTTTTATTTTATAGAAATGACTCTACCCTTTTCACTACTTTCAATCGCTAATTGAATCAGTTTAATAACATCTAAACCTTCTTGTGCTGTTACAGGCAGTTTCTCACCATTTAATATACTATCTCGTACACCTTTATAATAATTGTCATAACAACCGACTTCTGTTGGAATACGCTCTAAGCTTTCTTCTGTTTCTAAAGTAGCAAAATTCTCTTCATCGTCTACTCCATAACCGTTATCACCTGGCTTCATTCCATTTTTTAATTGCTCTTCCTGCGAATCCATACCGCACTTCACGATAGAACCTTTCTCTCCATGCACTATAAAATGCGGTCCAGCTTTTTTCACATAACTACTACTACGTAAAATGACACGTTTAAATCCGTAATGAAGTACTATGTGGAAATAATCATCCACCGCTGCACCTGGTCGTTGTTTTATTACATCTGCACTTATCGCATCTGGTTTCCCGAATATTGATAACGCTTGGTCAATTAAATGCGATCCTAAATCGTATAATATACCGGAACCTGGTAGATTTTTTTCTCTCCATCGATCACGCACATGTGGACGGAAACGATCAAAATTCGATTCATATGCGTATACATTCCCTACTCTGTTTTCTTCTAACAATTTCTTAATTGTTAAGAAATCATTATCAAAACGACGATTATGATATACGCTTAACATTACATTATGCTGCTCTGCTAATGAAATAAGCTCTTCTCCTTCTTCAATTGAAACAACAAATGGTTTTTCTACAACAACATGCTTACCGTTTAAAATTGCTTCTTTTACATATGGAAAATGAGTTGTATTAGGTGATGTAATAACAACTAAGTCAACATCAGCTCGCTTCACCAATTCATCAATTGTACTCACAACATTAGCGTTTGGTAATGTTTCTTTTACTACCTCTTCTTTTGAGGATAATACAGCACGAATATCATATTCTTCTATCGTTTGTAATAGTGGGATATGAAATGTCGTACTAGAAAAACCAAATCCTACAATCCCTACACCTATTTTTTTCATGTTGTCCCTCCATTTGTCCCGCTTTAACGGGCAGTAAAATTCCTAACTCAAAATTCAGCGAAAGCTAAGAAATTAGGTGAGGAATCAACTGCTTGTTAAAGCCCGATTGGTTCAACTAATAATCAATGTGGATAAAGAAACTCCCCATTGATTAAAGTTCCACTTTATGAGAACGATTTCATTCAGTTATTATAACAAGATTATTATCATTTACATAATAAATTGCCTAGAAAAAAGCACCTTGCTACTATTCATAGCAAGATGCTTTTTTACTCCGGTCGTTTTTTCGTCCACGTTTCTACTACTTCACCAGTATCATTAACATCTAGCACTAGGCTACCATTACTATACCGGTCTTTATTTCGATACGCTTTCGGATCAATTTCTTCTACAATGTTTTTCTCCGTCTTCATGTAAACTAATTCATCGTCCCGAACAATTTCAATACCGACAATGCGGTACGGATTACGTTTTAACTCTTTGAAAATAACAAGACCTCGCTTTGCCCTCGTCGATTTCTCAATTTCTGATGCTTTTAGACGCTTTACAGCACCGCGCTGCGTTACGAGAATAAGTTGATCTTTGTCACCATTTAATGGTTTACCAGAAGCGACATAGTCATCTTCTTTTAAATTAATTGCTTTCACACCAGCAGCTCTTACACCGACTGGACTTACTTCATCTTCATGGAAAATAAGTGCATATGCACCATGTGTAGCAAGAACGATATCACTCGTTCCATCTGTCGCAAATATATCGACAACTTCATCACCTTTTTTCAAGTTTACAGCAACGAATGCCCTTGAATAACGCTGAACTTTATATTGATTTAATTCTGTTTTCTTTATCATACCATTTCGCGTTACAAATACGATAAATCGTTTTTCTTCCTCAAAGTTCGGTACAACCGTTGCCCAAATGATTGTTTCATCTCGGTCGAGTGAAACGATATTTGCAACGTGCTGACCTAAATCTTTCCAACGAATATCTGGCATTTCGTATACTGGAAGATATATATAGTTTCCTTTACTTGTGAATAAAAGAACTGTTTCAGTCGTATTCGTATCGAATCGTTCAAGTAAGATGTCACCCTCTTTCATACCGAAGTCTTTGCCGTTTGAGGCATTATGCGAGCGCCATCCAGTACGTTTCACATATCCTTCTTTCGTTACAGTAACGATGACATCTTCTTGTGGAATCATCACTTCTACGTCTATTTTAATTTCTTCAATTTGCTCTTCAATAATAGCACGGCGATCATCACTATATGTTTTCTTAACTCTCTTCAAATCAGTTTTAATGACTTGAAGTAATCTTTTTTCACTTTGTAAAATTGACTGTAGCTCTAGAATTTTCTTATTAAGCTCATCTGCTTCTTCTTGTAACGCCGTAATGTCTGTATTCGTTAAGCGATATAATTGCAAGGATACAATTGCTTCCGCTTGTGCTTCTGTAAAGCCAAATTTTGCACTTAAATTATCTTTCGCATTACGTTTATCTTTTGAAGCTCGAATTGTCTCGATTACTTGGTCTAAAATCGATAATGCTTTCTTTAAACCTTCTACAATATGTTGACGATTTTCTGCTTTTCTTAATTCATACTGTGAACGTCTCGTAATAACCTCTTTTTGATGTCCAATATAAGCATCCAAAATTTTCGGTAATGTCATAAGTGTTGGACGACGATTATTGATCGCTACCATATTAAAGTTATATGGAATTTGCAAATCTGTATTTTTATATAAATAATTTAAAATACCTTCGGCGTTTGCTTCTTTCTTTAATTCAACAACAATTCGTAAACCAGTACGATCTGTCTCATCACGTACTTCAGCAATACCATCTAACTTTTTATCTAGACGTAATTCATCCATTTTCTTTACAAGGTTCGCCTTATTCACTTCGTAAGGAATTTCAGTGATTACAATTTGTTGTTTCCCACCGCGTACTGTTTCAACTTCTGCTTTTCCGCGAATAATAATTTTACCTTTACCTGTTTCATACGCCTTTTTAATACCATCAATCCCTTGAATAATACCACCTGTTGGGAAATCTGGTCCTTTCATAACTGTTAATAAATCATCAACAGTACTATTTGGCTTATCAATACGCATCATTGTAGCGTCAATAACTTCTCCAAGATGATGCGGAGGAATTTCTGTTGCATAACCAGCGGAAATCCCTGTAGATCCGTTCACTAATAAATTCGGGAACGCTGCTGGTAATACAACTGGTTCTTCACTTGTATCATCAAAGTTTGACACGAATTCAACTGTTTCTTTATCAAGATCACGTAATAATTCAGATGCGATTGGTGATAAACGAGCTTCCGTATAACGCATTGCTGCCGCTGGATCCCCATCAACACTACCGTTATTACCATGCATTTCAACTAAAACATTACGTACTTTCCAAGTTTGGCTTAAGCGTACCATTGCTTCATATACAGAGGAATCTCCATGTGGATGATAATTACCAATAACATTACCTACTGTTTTAGCTGATTTACGAAACGCTTTATCATGTACATTACCTTCTACATACATAGAATATAAAATACGCCTTTGTACTGGCTTTAAGCCATCACGTGCATCTGGAAGTGCACGATCTTGAATAATATATTTACTATAACGTGCAAAGCGGTCACCTAACACGTCTTCAAGCGGGAGGTCATGAAACTTCTCTGCTTGCATGTTATTCCACCTCCGTCTCCATAATCATTTCATTTTCTAAAATATTTCCTTCTTCTTGCATACCAAACTGTACATTACGTTCAATCCATTTACGGCGTGGTTCTACTTTATCGCCCATTAATGTTGTAACGCGACGCTCTGCTCTTGCTGCATCATCAATTTTCACGCGAATTAATGTACGCGTTTCAGGATTCATTGTTGTTTCCCATAATTGATCCGCATTCATTTCACCAAGTCCTTTATAACGTTGTAACATATAGCCTTTGCCAACTTTTTTCGTTACACCGTCTAATTCCTCATCTGACCAAGCGTATTCAATTACCTCACTCTTACCTTTTCCTTTACTTACTTTGTATAAAGGAGGAAGTGCGATAAACACTTTACCAGCTTCGATAAGTGGCTTCATATATCTGTAGAAGAACGTTAATAACAATACTTGAATATGAGCTCCATCCGTATCGGCATCGGTCATAATTACAACTTTATCGTAGTTAATATCTTCAACATCAAATTCATTTCCTACACCGCCGCCAATCGCATAAATGATTGTATTAATCTCTTCATTTTTAAAGATATCAGCAAGCTTTGCTTTCTCTGTATTAATTACTTTACCACGTAATGGTAATACGGCCTGGAAACGACGGTCTCGTCCTTGTTTCGCTGAACCACCGGCAGAGTCACCCTCTACTAAATACAATTCGTTTTTCTGAGGATTACGTGATTGTGCAGGTGTTAACTTCCCGCTTAACGTACCTTCTGATTTTTTTTTCTTCTTACCACTACGTGCTTCTTCTCTCGCTTTACGAGCAGCCTCACGTGCTTGCGCTGCTTTAACTGCCTTTCTCACAAGAAGTGTAGCTACATCCGGGTTTTCCTCTAAAAAGTAAGCTAAATGCTCTGATACAATGGCATCAATAGAAGAACGAGCTTCACTTGTACCAAGTTTCCCCTTCGTTTGTCCTTCAAACTGAAGTACTTCTTCTGGTACACGTACAGAAACGATAGCCGCTACACCTTCACGAATATCTGTACCTTCTAAATTTTTATCTTTTTCTTTTAATAATGAAACTTTACGAGCATACTCATTGAACACACGCGTCATTGCTGTTTTAAATCCAGCTTCGTGTGTTCCACCATCTTTTGTACGTACGTTATTTACAAACGAAAGAATATTTTCTGAGTAACCATCATTAAACTGGAATGCTAGTTCTGCTTCAATCCCGTTTTGTTCACCAGTGAAGTATACAACCGGGTGAATTGAATCTTTTTCTTCGTTTAAATATGAAACGAAAGCTTCAATTCCTGTTTCATAATGAAATACATCCTCTAAATCATTACGTTCGTCTTTTATCGAGATTTTCATTCCTTTTAATAAGAATGCAGATTCACGTAATCTCTCACATAATGTTTCATAATTATAATTTGTCGTGCTGAAAATCGTTGTATCTGGTTTGAAGTGCATTGTCGTACCAGACTCTTTTGTTTTCCCGATTTTCTCTAACGTCGTTGCAGGAACGCCACCATTTTCAAAGCGTTGTTCATAAATGCTACCATCACGTTTAATTGTTACTACTAACCATTCTGACAAGGCGTTTACAACTGATGCCCCAACACCGTGTAAACCACCACTCGTTTTATAGCCACCTTGACCAAACTTACCACCTGCATGAAGTACAGTTAAAATAACTTCAGGTGTAGGTTTCCCAAGTTTATGCATTCCCGTAGGCATTCCTCGCCCTTTATCTATAACGCTAATACTATTATCTTTATGTATTACGACTGAAATTTCGTCGCCAAATCCCGCTAACGCTTCGTCAACGGAGTTATCTACTATTTCATATACTAAATGATGCAATCCACGGCTATCCGTACTCCCGATATACATACCCGGGCGTTTTCGAACGGCTTCAAGTCCTTCTAACACTTGAATCGCATCTTCATTATATTGGAACTGATGCTTCGCCAAACTCCTTGCCCCTTTCCTAATCCAAAATCAGAACATATGTTTCTATTATAGAATAACGCCTCGACTATAGTTTTGGCAAGTTATCTTATCTCTTTTATATACCATCTTCAATAGAAAAATCCTTGTTTTCTCACAAGGATTCCTCTAGGCTACTATTTCAGAAAAATAATCGTTTGTCAACGAGAAATGGATATGTATTCCAAGATTACACATTCCAAACCTTTATTATGATCCAAATGATCAAAATCCAAAATGGGATTACAAATAACAATCCCCAAAAACAGCCTTTAAAAAATCTCATGATGAACACCTCGTTCATCGGCCCTACTTATCTATAATGAGGGCTGAATCAATCTTTCTACCTTTAAATCTATACTATTTTGTCATCGCATGTTCTACTTTAATACAACGATCCATTATTACAGTATAGTCTTTTTCTTTTAAAAGTTTATATGTATCTTCATCTTGTACTCCTAATTGTGCCCAAAAAACATCTGCATCAATCTCTACAAATTCTTTTGCAACATCCATTAAAAACTCTGAGCGACGAAATACATTTACAATGTCAACGTGTTCCTTAATATCCTTTAGTGAAGAAACTGCCTTTTCTCCAAGCACCTCATCTACTGTTGGATTAACTGGAATAATGCGGTATCCAGCATCTTGCATTGCTTTTGAAACCATATACGATGTACGTTCTGGCTTATCTGATAATCCAACAACCGCAATTGTTTTGCTTTTCTTTAATACTTCACCAATTTCCGTACGAGTTGGGTTTTCAATTGTCATAATTAATCCCTCCTATTCCTTTAGTATAGCCGATAAAGAAAGTCTCTTTCAATATGAAAGAGACTTTCTTTTATTTCGATTATTGATTCTTTGTAGCTGAATTATCTGCTAAAGTAGCTGTTTTCGTCATTTTTTGACCGTTACGATAGAAAGTAACTTCTACTTTCTCGCCTACTTTTTTCTTCTCATATAAATATTTACGGAATTGAAGTGAGTTTTCTACTTTTTGATCATCTAATGCTACTACAATATCATATTGCTCTAAACCAGCTTTTTCTGCCGGTGATATTGGATAAATTTTACCTAATACAACACCATTCGTTACTTCTTTCGGTACTTTCAATTGATTGACTGCATAAGCTTGCACATCTTCTAACGAAACGACACCTACTCCAAGAGCTGGACGTTTTACTACTCCGTCTTTTTCAAGTGATTCAATAACTGGCTTTGCGATATTAATTGGAATAGCAAATCCAATTCCTTCAACTTCTTGTTGTGCAATTTTACTTGAATTAATCCCAATTATTTCACCGTTTTGGTTAAATAATGCACCACCACTATTACCAGGGTTAATCGCTGCATCAGTTTGAATAACTTGTGCTTGCCAATCTGGGCGTTTATCGCCATCAATATCAACTGGGATTTCGCGTTCTTTACTACTGATTATACCTTCCGTTACACTTCCGTCAAATCCAAGTGGGTTACCGATTGCAATTGCTTTTTCACCCGCACGGATTTTACTTGAGTCACCTAAAGTTGCAACTTTATTCACATTAGATCCGTCAATTTCAACAACAGCTAAATCTAACCAAGGATCTTTCCCTACTAACTTTGCATCTACCTTTTTACCATCACTTAGTTTTACAGCAAGTTTATTTGCTCCATCTACTACGTGGTTGTTTGTTACAATATATGCTTTATTTCCTGCTTTTTTATAAATAACACCTGATCCTGAACCAGCTTGTTGTTCTTGACCTGTCGGTTGCATCGCAAATGGATCAACACTTTGTTGCATATTAATAACACCTACAACAACATCTTTCGCCCCTTCAATCATACCAGGTAAATCAGTTTCATTTTTCGCTTTATTTACAACTGGAACTACAGTACCTTCTACTTTTGAATCCGAACTAAATGATGATACTGGCGCTCCATTATTTTGAGCCCATGGCATATATGGTGCTGCAAAACTAATCGAAACCGCTCCGACTACAGCCCCCACTAAACCTGTGAAGAAATAGCCTTTTTTACTACCTGATTTTCTCACTTCTCTCGTTTCACTATGCTCTTCATTTAAATTTGGTCCGTCGTAATATCCCATGCTTTATTTCCCCTCTCTGGTGAATTCGTATTTTCAGTATAGTCACGTTTTGTGTCCTTCTTGTGAACTCATCGTGAAATCCAATTAAAAAAATACTCCTATCTAACATTGTAGACAAGAAAAGTATTTTTTGTACATTCTACCTTCAAAAGAGAGTATCAAATCGCCATTTTCCTAGGCTAAATTACACAAATCGTTCTAGATTATTCTTCAAATTTATAACCAACTCGAATAACAGTACCGATATGCGTCGCTTTATCTCCCAGCTTATTTCGAAGTTTTTTAATATGGGTATCAACCGTTCGGTCATCACCGTAATAGTCATATCCCCATAACTGGTCTAATAAATGTTGACGTGATAACACGATTCCTTTGTTCTCCATTAAATAAACGAGAAGTTCAAATTCTTTATGTGTCAATATAATTTCTTCTCCATCTACTAAAACAGTTCTAGATAGACGATTCACTTCTATTCCAGCTAAAGACATAGCATTTTCTTCCGCTACTCCTACCGCACCATCCGCACGTTTCAATAACGTCTTCGCGCGAGCTACTAACACTTTCGGGCTAAATGGTTTCGTTACATACTCGTCTGCACCTAATTCGAAACCTAACAATGTATCATCCTCATCCGAACGTGCTGTCAACATAATAATTGGTACTGCTGATTCTTTTCTAATTCGTCTACAAACAGACCATCCATCTATTTCCGGTAACATAATATCTAACATAATTAAATCAATTTCATGCTCTGCAAATAACTCTAACGCTTTTTTTCCATCTTCTGCTTCGATTACTTCAAAGCCTTCATTACGAAAATAATCACTAACAATTTCACGTAGTCTTCTTTCATCTTCAACAAGCAATACTGTTTTATTCATATAATCTATCCCGCCTTTTTACTCTTTCAATCGAATAATACGTTGATTGGAGCTTCCGCGAAATGGAAGTGTTAAATCTTTTTTCTCAATTTCAAACCTTCCATCGACCAAAACATCCCCATAATGTAACAACTCTATCATATCATTATTTTGAGAACTCTGTATCTCTTCTAACGTATAACCTGTATACATCCATAGGTTTTTTTTCAAATCTTTCACGATCTTTGCTACCTTTTTTACTTCAGCAGCTTGAAAAAATGGATCTCCACCTGAAAATGTTACATCAGTTAATGGATTACTTGCAATCTCTTTCACAATTTCTTCTACTGTCATTTCCGTTCCGTTGCAAATATTCCACGATTTTGGATTATGGCAACCGACACAACGATGCGGACAGCCCGCAAAAAACACGACCGTCCGCAATCCTTCTCCATCTACTACACTATCATGAATAATATTCATCACTTTCATTTATGTTTCACCCGATCTATCTCTTCACTACGTTTCGCACTATTCCACTTCGACATATCTCCTACAAGATAGCCTGTTATGCGGCGAATTCTTTCTATATTAGCCTCATCTTCATTCCCGCAACTTGGACATTCATTTCCAATAACCCCGTGATAACTACAGCACTTACAACGGTCAACAGGATGATTAATTGAACCGTATCCAACACCATGTTCTGCCATGGCTTGTACAATTTGTTTTAATGCCTTTTTGTTATGCATTGCTGCTCCGTCTAGTTCAATATACGTAATGTGTCCTCCATTACATAGAGCATGGAACGGGCCTTCTAAACGGATTTTTTTTATCGCTTGAATGTTATAATAAACTGGAATATGGAATGAATTCGTATAGTAATTATGGTTCGTTATACCGCTAATCACGCCAAATTCTTCTCTATCTTTTTTCACAAACTTCCCTGACAATCCTTCCGCTGGAGTTGCAATTATCGAGAAATTCAGTTGATGTTCTTCTGTCGCTTTATCCATTCTATCTCTCATAAAGGAAATAATTTCATACCCAAGTTTCCATGATTCTTCATCTTCCCCATGATGCTTTCCTGTTAAAGCTACTAAACATTCCGCAAGACCGATAAAACCAATACTTAACGTCCCTTGTTTTAAAATCGAAGCTACGGAGTCTTCAGGCTGCAATGTTTCTCCACCACGCCATACACCTTGTGAATATAAAAACTGAAAATCTCTTGCTCGCTTCGTACATTGATACGCAAATCTTTCTAATAGCTGCTTAATTCCTAAATCTAAATAGTAGTTTAGCGCTTCAAAAAATGCTTCTTTTGAACCACTAATTAACGCTAATTTCACTAAATTAATAGACGTAAATGATAAATTCCCTCTACCAATCGCTGTTTCTTCTCCATGTATATTAGACATAACACGGGTACGACATCCCATGTAACATACTTCACTTTCTGGTCTTCCATCATAATGCACTGCATTAAACGGAGCATCTAAAAATGAAAAGTTAGGGAATAATCGCTCTGCAGTTGTCTCTAATGCTAATTCAAATAAATCGTAGTTCGGATCACTTTCTTCAAAATTCACACCTTTTTTCATCTTGAAAATTTGAATCGGAAAAATCGGTGTCTCTCCTTTACCAAGCCCAGCTTGTGTCGCTTTTAAAAGTTGTTTAATCAACAGTCTTCCTTCTTTTGATGTGTCTGTTCCGTAATTAATAGAAATAAACGGTACTTGTCCTCCGCCCCTACTATGCATACTATTCGAATTATGAACGAAAGCCTCACACGCTTGATACGTATCATTTTCCGTTTCTTTCCACGCGAATTCTTCTATTTGTTCTTTCGTAAGCGGATATGATTGTAATCGTTTTTTATGTCTCTCAATTGTTTTTCGTACATAAGGTGCTAAATCAATATCAAAGAGTGCAAACGATTGACCACCATGCTGCATATTTTGATTCGCTTGAAAAATAATAGACGAAAGAGCCAATGCACTTTTAATGTCTTGCGGTTGTCTCATATGTCCATGTCCAGTATGAAAACCGTTAGCAAGCATTTGCGCTAACGGAATTTGCGAACAAGTCGTCGTTCCTGTCGTATAAAAATCTAAATCATGTGGATATAATATATTTTCATTTATCGCTTTTTTCACTTGATCTGACAATAAATTCTCAACAGCATAATATTTTGCACTCTCAGATGCGAACGTTCCCATTACGCCCATTGGAGAGCGGCCGTCTACATTTGCATTTTCTTGCATTAAATCTTGTTCATTGCCGTGGACTATCGTCTCAAACACTTTCATTAATTCTTCTCCACGTGTAATATTTCGTAACATTTATAACCCTCCACCAATATGTTGTTGTCTTGTGATTAAAATGTTACTACATATAGTCTTACTGTTTCTGTGAGAAATGTAACATTACTGTGAAATTTTTTTCACGAAATAATGAATTTTTCATTTACAAAAAAGAAATGTGCTCTTTACAAATGTATGGTACAATATACGGGAAAAACTCTTTTTACCCTTTATCAACACATTTGAATAAAGGAGACTGAACTTATGGTTACTACATATCTTTTATTTATCGTTGCCTACTTACTTGGCTCGATTCCATTTGCACTAGTTGTTGGAAAAATTGGCTACGGAATCGATATTCGTGAGCACGGGAGCGGTAATCTAGGCGGAACAAACACATTCCGCACATTAGGGAAAAAAGCAGGTTTTACCGTTACAATTGCTGACATTTTAAAAGGGACATTAGCAACAAGTCTACCAATGATTTTCGGATTAGATATTCACCCACTATGGTTCGGGTTAGCGGCTGTTCTTGGACATGTCTACCCGATCTTCGCGAAATTCCGCGGTGGTAAAGCAGTTGCAACTTCTGCTGGGGTGCTATTATGCTATTCACCAGTTGTTTTTGCAATATTAGCTGTTGTATTTTTCACCCTTTTATTTACAACAAGATACGTATCACTTTCTTCTATGGTAACAGCAGTTGTTGCTGTTATTGCATCCATTGTTAGCGGGGATAAAATCTTCATTATTGCGATGTGTTTATTAGCAGGTATGGTTATTTATAAACACCGTGCAAATATCAGACGAATTATAAATAAAACTGAGCCTAAAGCAAACTTTTCAAAAAAGCAAAAATAAGATCGTAACCCACATAACGCAAAAAGAAAACGTGAAGCATATTAATAGCGTCTTTTTGCGTTATTTTTTATACTAAAGAAAAAGCAACATAATTTGGAGGAACTATACATGAATCTTTCCGTAACAAAAGAAGCAGCACAATGGTATAAAACTGAATTAAACTTACAATCAAATGAAACACTACGCTTTTTCGTACAATACGGTGGTTGCAGTACTGTGCAAAAAGGACTTTCTTTAGGTATTCGTAAAGATGATCCTGCACATCCTGCTGTTCAAATTCAAGAAGAAGGTATTAATTTCTTTATTGAAGGCGATGATGAATGGTTCTTCGATGGACATAATTTATCTGTTACACTTAACGAAGGTGACGACTTCCCACAATTTAATTATGAAAAATAAAAAAACGTGGCTTCTGCCACGCTTTTTTATTTTTTCTTAATTTCCTCATATTTCGCATACCACTCAGGATATAACTTTTTAAATGATACAGGGCGGAACCCTTCTTTTTTCGCACAAATATTCGTCGTACTTGCAGTAATACAAAGTTCACCATCACCATTATATATTTCATATCCATATACAACGCGAAGTGGGCTCACAGTATCTACCCATGTTTTTACGATTGCTTTTTCTCCGTAACGCATCGCTTTACGGTATGAAATTTGTAAATCTAACACAGGAGAAATAATTCCTTCTTTCTCCATTTCAACATATGAAAAACCTAAATCTTGTATAAGTTTCGTGCGACCTAACTCAAGCCACACTAAGTAGTTTGAATGGTAAACAACACCCATTTGATCTGTTTCCGCATAACGGATTTCAACTTCATGTTCTGCTACAAACATATGTATTCGCCTTCTTTCACTTCTGCTACCTTGCATACATTTAATCATAATACAGTGACATCAAAAATAAAATAAAAATAGTGAATCTTTTCCCGAAAGGAGCCAGCATATGATTCAAATTGTAACTGTTCGTAGTGGTGATAGCGTATATAGCTTGGCATCAAAATATGGATCAACACCTGACGAAATAGTAAAAGACAATGGATTAAATCCAGCTGAAACACTCGTTGTTGGTCAGGCACTTATCGTTAATACGAAAGGGAATAATTATTATGTACAGCCTGGTGACAGCCTATATCGAATTTCTCAAACATATAATGTCCCCCTCGCTAGTTTAGCTAAAGTGAATAATTTATCTTTAAAATCTATTCTCCATGTCGGACAACAATTATACGTACCAAAAGGTACAAAACGAGCTGTAGAATCCATCGCTTATTTACAACCTTCAACTATACCGATTAAAGAGAGTTTAGTTAATGCTACACGTGCCATCAATCCATTCTTAACATACTTAGCTTATTTTAGTTTTGAGGCAAAAAGAGATGGCACATTAAAAGAACCTACTGAAACAGCTAAAATCGCTAATATTGCAACGCAAGGTAAAACAATCCCTATGCTCGTTATTACAAATATTGAAAATGGTAATTTCAGTGCCGATCTAACATCAGTTATTTTACGCGACGCAACGATTCAAAACAAATTTATTACTAACATTTTGCAAACAGCTGAAAAATATGGCATGCGAGACATTCATTTCGATTTCGAAAGTGTAGCACCTGAAGACCGCGAGGCGTATAATCGCTTTTTACGAAATGTAAAAACACGCTTACCTAGTGGGTACACATTGAGCACAACTCTCGTACCGAAAACAAGTTCCAATCAAAAGGGCAAATTTTTCGAAGCTCATGATTATAAAGCGCAAGGGCAAATTGTTGATTTCGTCGTCATTATGACATATGACTGGGGATGGCAGGGCGGGCCACCGATGGCGATTTCTCCTATCGGTCCAGTGAAAGAAGTACTTCAATATGCAAAATCTCAAATGCCTCCACAAAAAATTATGATGGGGCAAAATTTATACGGGTTTGATTGGAAGCTTCCATTTAAACAAGGAAATCCACCTGCAAAAGCAATTAGCTCCGTCGCAGCTGTTGCACTAGCTCGTAAATATAATGTTCCTATTCGTTATGATTTCACAGCCCAAGCTCCTCATTTTAATTATTTTGATGAAAACGGCGTGCAACACGAAGTTTGGTTTGAAGATTCACGGTCTGTTCAAAGTAAATTCAATTTAATGAAAGAACAAGGTATAGGCGGTATTAGTTACTGGAAAATCGGTTTACCATTCCCACAAAATTGGCGTTTACTCGTTGAAAATTTTACGATTACGAAAAAAGGCTGACAAAAGTCAGCCCTTTTTTTCATATTACTGCTAAAAACTCATCTTTCATTTCCTCACAAAAAAGAAGAATGATAACATTCTCCTTTTTAACCGTTATCAACAATCGGTTGTTTACCTGTTTGATCTTGCATTTGCTTTCCTTTATTTCCACCAGCTTTTTTCGACTGTGTTCCAATATGATTTGGTGCAAAGTCTTTTGAATTTTTTTTCGGATTACCCATTACTATCGCCTCCTTAACACTAGTATCGTACTAGTGTTAAGAATTATTCAGCTTGCTTAAAAAGTTTCATTTCATAACGTTTTTCAATGCGCTCTTCAATGCGATCAATTGCATCACGATCGCTTAATAATTGTTGTTTATTTTCATTTACAAGTTCTTCAAACGATTTACGGCGACTTCTTCTCATGTTGTTCACCCTCTCTCCTTCGCTTTCTTATTACATAGTATGAGCAAACGAAAAACTCTTTAATCAGATTTGTAAGAAAATTTTATGTTTTAGTACTCCTAAAAAAACTCCGTGTACAATATATTGCACACGGAGTTTTTTATACCATAATATTTAAATACTCTTTCAACTTTTCATCTGCATTCATTTCATTTTCTTTATAATCATGAAGCGCCTGTAATACAAAATCATACTGCTCTAAAATATAACTTTCTAATTTCGTAACATCCTCTAAGCTATTAAGCATAATTCTCGTATTACCAACTTCACTTTTTAACGCTGGTTCACATTTTAAGCTTGTACATATTTCTTTCACATCATCTTCTAATATATCTGTTAATACATATTTCTTTCGTCCTGTTACCTTTACTCTCATAACCGGATAAAAAGCTTTTATATCTAAATAACTTCCTACGTTCATACAACGTAGCCATTCTACATTACGTTTATTACGTGCAAGCATTTCTTTCACCGCTTCGTATACTACGATTTCATCAAGTGAGACCTTATTTACTTTTCTCTGTCCTTCTTCTTCAATCGCTGCACACTTTTGATAAACAGCAGCACACGTAATGCAATCATCAAATGCATTATGAGAACTTAAACGAATGCCAAGCATTCGCTTTAACGTTTCAAGTTTATGATTAGGCGCATGCTTCATGTATTTCTTCGCTAAAAATACAGTATCTATTACTTTATTTTTAGGTTCAGGTAGCCCTAGCATATTTACATTACTTTTCAAAAAGCGCATATCAAAAGAAGCATTATGGGCCACAATAACATTTGTATGTAAAAATGCTAAAAATAAAGGTAATACTTCTTCAATCGTCGGTGCATCTGAAACACGATAATTGGTAATACCGGTTAAACTCGTTATTCGGTCCGGAATTAGCCGCTCTGGATTCACGTATGAAACAAATTGATCTACCAGTTCATGATTACGATATTTCACCGCTGCAACTTGAATAATTTTATCATTATAAGGGTTAAATCCTGTTGTTTCAAAATCAATTACAACATAATCTAACGGTAAGGATACATTCCCCACTCCATACACTCCTTTATCTCTAAACGATTATATTTCTTACATCATATCATGAAGTTATTACTACTTGAAAAAGAAAAGGCAGAAATGGGAGCTCTCCACCTCTACCTTTTCACCATTATTTTAATTTAGCAACCCTTTTCTCCATCTCTTTTTGCGTCATCGGCCCAATAAACTTATCTTGAATGACACCTTTTGTATCTATAAAATACGAAGTTGGAATCGTAATTACTTTATACGCTGTTGTCACATCAATGTTCTTGTCCAATAAAATAGGAAAAGTAATTCCTTTTTCTTTAGCAAAATTGCTTACCTTTTCTTCCCCCCCACCTTTTTCTGAAGGCGTATAGTTGATTGCTAAAATTTCTACGTTTTCTTTATGTTCTTTATAGAAAGCCTCCATATCCGGCATTTCTTGTTGGCAAGGTCCACACCACGTTGCCCAAAAGTTTAAAATCACTTTCTTTCCTTTTAAATCTGATAGCTTTACATTCGTTCCATCTAACTTCGTTAATTCGAAGTCTGGCGCACTCTTCCCTATTTCAATACCATTACTTGCAATCATCTCTTTCATCGCAGCTTCACTTTGTTCTTGCTCCCCTTGTACCACCTGCTCTTTTTTACCAAACTGTTCATAAGCTGCATATCCCGCTAAACAAAGTAACACTACAATAATCGTAAGCTTCCGCCACATGTTATATCACCCTAACGTATTTATCTTCTTATAACTTAATTACTCAAATACTATATACCTTATTTTAGCTTATACGGACAAGCTTGGAAATATTCAGAGTCGAAATAATTAGAATATTCTCATTTAAAGTGTAATCTTTTCCTTTTTATCATATAATTAGAAAAACAGATGAGGTGTTGTTTATCTTCTAATGGGCCCATTCACCTTTTTACTTTCGTAGTTATATAAACTTCAACAAAAGGGGGATTTTTTATGAATTCATTCGAAAAAATAACATTATATATTCTTAGTTTTCTTTTATACCCAATCGGTATTATTACATGGATCATTTCACTCTTTAGTAACGATCTTGAAAAGAAGAAAGTAGGGCGTATTTGTCTTTATATCTCTCTAGTCTCATTCGTCCTTTTCTTAATCCTTGGAATTGCAACTTTCCTTATGACTGCTACTTTTAATGTAGATCTAAATCATTCAGAATCTATCCAATATCAAATAAATGATGTTGAATAAAGATAAGGGCACTGCTCTTATCTTTATTCACATCTCTTTCAAAATGAATGACTATTTATTAATTTTTCAGGACTTCCACATGCAATAATACTTCCTTCTCTCATTATGACAACACGATCCGCTAGTATCACTTTCTCTACATCATGTGTTGCCACAATTCTCGTTACATCTCTTCCTAGTCCTTCAATCATATTCCAAACAGTTTCTTGATTACTCGGATCTAACCCCGCAGTCGGTTCATCTAAAATAATAAGATTCGGATTTGAACCAATTGCTCGTAATAATGCAAGACGTTTTCTTTCTCCTCCCGAAAGCTCTTCTCCACTTTTATGTAGTACAGTTTGAATCCCCTTAGGTAAATCTCTAATTATCGGCTTCATATTTATAAGGTCAATATTTTTTTCTAATTCGTTTTCTAAATACTCCTCCCGGAAATACATATTCTCTTTTACTGTCGTCCGAAAGAAACGAGGTTCTTGCCACACTGTAGTCATTCGAGCCTTTTGACCATAATAAACAACACTACCGTTAGATGGTTTATACAAACCTGTCATTAATTTTAAAAGCGTTGTTTTTCCTGCACCGCTTTCTCCCACAATAATAACGAGTTCACCAGGACGAATTTGCAAATCAATATTATGAATTCTGCATTTCTCTTTATCATTCTCCTGAAATGAAACATTTGTTATCCTCATCCCCATCGCTCTTTCTACATTACTATCTGCCATTCTTTTATCTAAAAAGGAAAAAACTCTATTTGCCGAAGCGACTGCAACTTGTGTCATCATTAATAAATCGCCCACGTAACGGACTGGGAAAAAGAGCATTTCAATTGTAGCTAACACTGCAACGAGTGAACCAACTTCCATTTCCCCTTTCATTATTTTTTGTGCGCCTACAATGAGAACAACGATATATGCTCCTGTTTCAATCACTGTTCCAACTACTCCAATGCAATGTTGCATCATCGTCTTCTTTACTTCCGATTTATAAGATTGTGCCGTTACTCCTTTAAATAAGCGAATGGCCCATTTTTCTTTTTGTAAACTACGTAAATCTTGTATAGCCTTTACAAACTGTGACACCATCTCTACAACACTCGATTGATTTTTTTGAGCAATGCTTGCAATATCCCTTACCTTTTCTCCCATCAGTATTGGAACAATTGCACTTAAAAATAAAAACGGAGTTACCCACAATATAAACTGTATATCTATATGTTGTAGTGCTATGAAAGCTCCAATAAATTGGGCAATAGCGTGTATATACTCTATTAATATAGAACCATATAATCTGACCCAGTTCGGAATATCAGATACGACCAAAGTTTCTAACTCCCCTTGCTTAATCTTCTCGCTCTCTTCAAACGGTAATGAGAAATAGTGACGCAATAATTCTATACGTTTCGTTTGTAATATACGTTGACTCGCTTTTGAGCTTATATAATCAAATAAAAGATTGTTCGTCCACATTAAAAAGCGAATACCCGCAAACAAAGCTATATATAAATACGCACCTTTTAGCTCCCTTTGAATAAGATTGTCTACAATTAATCCCATGAAAATTGGGCGTGATAAGTTTAAAATGGCAGCAATTATCCCACTACATACAGCTGCCATTACTAATATTTTCTCTTTTCGTAACGGCAACAATATTCTTTTATATTCTTTCATGACGTTCCCTCCACTTTTCGTAGTAAAAAGAAAGGGATGAAACCATATGGTTTCATCCCTTTCCATAAAATAAGGAAGCTAACTATTGTTAGCTTCCTTATTTTTCATTTCAATTATTTAGTTCGACACTTTTGACTCTTCAATTTTCTCACGAAGAACCATTTGCAGAATACCACCGTGACGGTAGTAATCAATTTCAACTTCACTATCGAAACGAGCTACTACTTCAAATTGTTTTTCGTTGCCATCTAAATCAGTTGCAACTACTTTTACAAGATCGCGTGGTCTAACTGTTTTGTCAATTTGGATTTCAAATGACTCGTTACCAACAAGACCTAACGTTTCAGCACTTTCGCCATCTTTAAATTGAAGTGGTAATACACCCATTAACACTAAGTTACTGCGGTGAATACGTTCGAAGCTTTCTGCGATTACTGCTTTAATACCTAATAAGTTAGTACCTTTCGCAGCCCAGTCACGAGAACTTCCCATACCGTAATCTTTACCAGCAACAACTAGAAGACCTGTTCCATCTTCTTTATATTTCATAGCAGCATCATAGATAGATGTTACTTCACCAGTTGGCCAATATGTTGTATATCCGCCTTCTGTGCCTGGTGCGATTTGGTTTTTAATACGGATGTTTGCAAATGTACCACGCATCATAACTTCATGGTTACCACGACGAGAACCGTAAGAATTAAAGTCAACTGGTTGTACGCCGTTTTCTAATAAGTAGCGTCCAGCTGGTGTGTGCTTACCAATTGAACCTGCTGGTGAAATGTGGTCTGTCGTTACAGAATCACCAAATTTACCAACTATGCGTAAACCTGATAACGTTTCAACTTCACCTGGCTCTTTAGATAAACCTTCAAAGAATGGTGGGTTTTGAATGTATGTTGAATCATTATCCCAAGTATATAAAGCTTCGTTTGAAGTTTGGATTTCATTCCAACGCTCATTGCTGTTAAATACTTGTGCATATTCTTTCTTGAACAGTTCAGATGTAACAACACTTTGAACTACATCTTCAATTTCTTTAGCTGATGGCCAAATATCGTTGAAGTAAACAGCATTGCCATTTGCATCTTTACCGATTTCATCATTTTTCAGGTCAATATCAACAGTACCTGCAAGTGCATATGCCACAACAAGTGGTGGTGATGCTAAGTAGTTTGCTTTTACAAGAGGATGAATACGACCTTCAAAGTTACGGTTACCAGATAAAACAGATGTTACTAGTAAGTCGTTTGCTGCGATTGATTCTTCTAATTCTGGCGCTAATGGACCAGAGTTACCGATACAAGTCGTACAGCCGTAACCAACTGTTTGGAAACCTAATTGGTCTAAATATGTTGTTAAACCTGATTTATCTAAGTACTCAGTAACAACTTTAGATCCTGGTGCTAATGATGTTTTTACGTACTCAGGTACTACAAGTCCTTTTTCAATTGCTTTCTTCGCAACTAGACCTGCCCCAATTAATACGTATGGGTTTGATGTATTTGTACAGCTTGTAATTGCAGCGATTGCAATTGCACCTGTTTTCATCGTTACTTCTTTATCTTCTAATGTAACCTTCACTTCTTTATCGAACTCTTGCTCATTAAATCCAAGCCCTTGTGTTCCAACTGGTGCTAATACAGCTTTGTGGAACGCATCTTTCATATCTGAAAGTGGAATTAAATCTTGTGGGCGTTTCGGTCCAGAAAGGTTAGATTCGATTGTATTTAAATCAATTTCAACAAGATCAGTGTAGATTGGATCTTTACTGTCTGCTGTATAGAATAAACCGTTCGCTTTACAGTATTCTTCAACAATACGAATTTGCTCTTCATCTCTACCTGTTAAACGTAAGTATTCTAATGAAATATCATCGATTGGGAAGAATCCACAAGTTGCGCCGTATTCTGGTGCCATATTTGAAATTGTTGCACGGTCAGCTAAAGGCATACTCTTTAGTCCATTACCGAAGAACTCAACAAATTTACCAACTACACCTTTTTGACGTAATACTTGTGTTACTTTTAATGCAACGTCTGTTGCCGTAGTACCACTTGGAAGTGTGCCAGTTAATTTCACACCGATTACTTCAGGTACTGGGAAGTATGAAGGCTGTCCAAGCATTCCTGCTTCTGCTTCAATACCACCAACGCCCCATCCAAGAACGCCGATACCGTTAATCATTGTTGTATGTGAGTCTGTTCCAACTAATGAATCTGGGTATGCAACTAAGTCACCTTCAGCATTTTTCACAGCATGAACAACTGGTGCTAAATATTCAAGGTTTACTTGGTGTACAATGCCTGTAGCTGGTGGAACTGCACGGTAGTTATCAAATGATTTTTGTGCCCAGCTTAAAAATTTATAACGTTCTTCATTACGTTTAAACTCTAAGTCCATGTTGAATGCAAGCGCGTCTGCCGTACCCGCTCTATCAACCTGTACAGAGTGGTCAATTACAAGGTCTACAGTAATTTCAGGATTAATTTTGTCAGGATCCCCACCCATGTCTGCCATTGCTTTACGAAGCGAAGCCAAATCAACAACAGCTGGAACACCAGTGAAATCTTGTAAAATTACACGAGATGGTTTAAATGGAACATCGATATCTTGCACATCTTTCGTTCCCCATTTCACTAAATTTGTAACATGCTCTTCTGTGATTACACGTCCATCTACTTGACGAAGTACTGATTCAAGTAAAACTTTCACGGAATATGGTAATTGAGATACGTTGCCAACCCCTGCATTTTCAAGCGCTTTCAAATCATAATAATGATACGTTTTTCCATCTACTTCAAAAGTTGCACGTGATTGAAATGGATTATGTTTGACCATTATGTTTCCCCCCTGTTAAACGTGACTAAGTTGTCTGAATATAAAATGTAGACAAACTTTTCAATACCTTACGATAATATCTTATTACAACTTTCTAAATAAGTAAATAATAAGAAACTTATAGATTATCATAAGTTTTCTTTATGTTTCTAAATTTGAATAGCTTTCATGCTCCTTATGAATACTATTATCATAAAGTAAAGTGCTCTATTAGCGGTTTACTTACAGTTCATACATACTATGAACTGCTCATCATTCAACATACAAAAAATATTATAGAGGTGAAATAAAATGGGTAAAAGAAAAGCAAATCATACTATTTCAGGAATGAATACTGCATCTGCACAAGGACAAGGAACTGGTTACAATGAAGAATTTGCAAACGAGCCTTTAACTCCAGCAGAGCGACAAAATAATAAGAAACGTAAAAAGAACCAGTAAAGAAAAATCCCAAAAGGTCTATTTTCCTTTTGGGATTTTTTCTAATGTTTATAACGTAGTAATTCCGAAACCGTTACAAATCGATAGCCCTGCTTTTTCAGCTCAGGTAAAATTTTTGCTAGCGCTGCTACCGTTTGACTACGATCATTTCCTCCATCATGTAACAATACAATATCGCCACTTTTAGCATTTTTCACTACATGATTTACAATGGATTCAACCCCTGGATTTGCCCAATCACGTGGGTCTTGATGCCACGACCATAGAACAATTTGATAGCCAGCCTCTTTCGCTGTTTTAAATACAGCATCGTTAATATATCCGCCAGGAGGACGGAATAGCAAAGGTTCTTTCACCCATTTTTCAAAAAATTTCTTTCCATCTAAAATATCATTTTCTAATTTTTCATCTGACGAATTACTTGCGTACAAATGATTCATCGTATGATTTCCAATTTCATGTCCCTCTTTTAACACTTGCTTCACTAAATATGGATTACGCTGAACTCGAAATCCAATCATAAAAAATGTCGCTTCCGCCTTATATTGACGTAATAAATCTAAAACTTGTGGTGTATACGTTGGATCTGGCCCATCATCAAATGTAATTGCAATGATTTTTTCATTATTAGGTACTTCCCATGTTACATAACCAGTTGGTTCTAACTCTTTTCTGAGCAACATTTTCGCTTCCACTTTTTCCACTTGAAATATATGTACTGCGCATAATAAAGAAAAAACTATTAAAAGAATTTTCTGTTTTAACATAACGTTCACTAAAGCAGCAAGGTTGTCGAATAGACAACAACCTTATTTACTTTTCTAATTGATCTACATTTCGCATTATATTTTGGAGATTATTTTCATATTGCTCAAGTTGTGGACGTTGTGTTTCTGAAGCTACCTCTAGTGCATTTTGAATTTGTTCATATGCTTCCTGGACCTCTTGGCGTAACTCTTTTAAATCATGACCGTAGTTAGGGTCATTTTTCACAATATTATTAAATGCATTTTCTGCTTGTGTAACTCCTTGCTGTGCCGCTTGAAAGGCTTGTTGCTTATCTTTATGATATGGCATTATATAATCCCCTTTCCATAATAGTTAGTCCTATTTATCTTTACCTTTTTTTCTAAAAACATTCCCGTATAAATTTACAAACTTCTCTCATTCTAAAGAGAAAGAGGAGGTGTCACATATAATGGGCAAAAACAATCGTGAAGCGAAAGAAAAAAAAGGACAACCTGAACCATTAAGCGGATCTCATAAAGTAAAAAACCGTAACCATTCACGTCAAAAGAATCATGCACATCATGATATGTAAAACAAAAGGTTCACACTAGCTACCTTTGCCACATACAATGTTTATATTTTTCCATTTATTCTTCACCCCTACTTCATTCATGCATAACATAGTATGAATTGAGATTTTACGGAGGGTGTCTTACATGGGCAAGAAAAAGAAGGATTGTCTTTTTCATGTTGATGGTTTCGAAGAATGGATGGATCAATTTTGTTCCGATTCTTGTAGTAACTTTAGTTTCCCAAATCAAATTCATATTGACCTTTGTGAAACTGAACAAGAGTATATTTTGGAAACAGATGTACCAAATGTATCCGAACAAAATGTAGTTATTAAAAAGATGGAGACAGGCCTAAATATTTGCATACTTCATAATAATAGTTCTTTGCAGCGGATCATTCCTTTACCCGCTACTATTATTTACAAGAAGATGCTGGCCTGCTTAGAGAATGGATATTTAGCCATTCATATTTCGAAAAATGAAGTTGCTAATAAACATGAAAAAAAAGTTCTTTTTCAAATTGAGAATTAAAATAAAGTGAAACTTTAATCAATAGGAGTTTTACTGCCCGCAAATACAAATAGCGGGATGAATACAAAAATAAGCCCCAGTCGTCTGCTGGGGCTTATTTTATTTCGCATGTAATTCTAAATTACAATTTCTATCATCTCTTTTTTTCAATAAACCCTTTGTAACTACAAGCACAGGAAATGCTACAGTTGAAAATATAGCTAGCGCTGAAAAGACAATAAATCCATTTTGGTACCCGTAGTAATCAAGAAGTACTCCCCCAAGCCACGGACCAATTACTGCTCCAATTCCTGAAAAACCCATTGCTCCAAAATACGTTCCTTTTAAATGTGAAACAGCTATACCATCTATAAATACATCCGTCATTGAAAACATGAGAACTTCTCCAATTGTAAAAATAATTGTGCAAATGGCAGCACCTAGCGTAGATTCTGCTATTCCAAATCCAAACAGTCCTCCGCTCACAAATAAAGTTCCAACCATAATGGATACTAACGGTGTATACTTTTTACACATTTGAATAACAGGGTATTGAATTACGACTACAACAATCGCATTTAAAGCTAACATATATGAAAATAATTTCACTCCATCCTGAAATATATGTGCATTTGCAAAATATTGAGATACTGTTGTCGTTAAGTGAGAAAAACCACAATTACTCAAAATAATACCGACTAAAGCAACTAAAAATACGACATCCTTTCGCAAAATGCGAATTGCATTTAACATTGTGACAGGTTTTTCTGTATTTACTTTCTTTTTTTCAATTGGATACTTCTTAAATTGGAATGCTAATATAGCTGTATATAGAATGTACACTCCAGCTGCTACTAAAAAAGGAATTGTAGATTTTGCGCTTCCAATCTGTAATCCGACAAGTGGGCCAATCGCTACGCCAACATTGATTGCACCGTAACGCAAATTATACACGAGTAAACGATACTCTGGTTTCGTTAAATCTGATAATAACGCTCTTGACGTCGGTTCAAAAAAAGACCTACATAATCCATTCAAAGCATTTAATAAAAAGAAACTTAAAACATGATTTGCAAGTGAAAAACCTATAAATACAAACACCCAAGCGATCATGGAGCATATTATAATCATATTTCGGCCAAATCGATCCGATAAATTCCCTCCAATAAAACTAGCGAACACCCCAACAAGTGCACTCGTTCCGATAATAGCACCCGTCATTCCTGCTGATACGCCTTTAACAGTCGTTAAATAAATTGCTAAAAAAGGAATACTCATTGACGTGGCAAACCTCGCAAATAAAGTCCCTATTATAATTGTCATTCCTAACGGATGAATATTTTGCAACTTCCCCTTCATCTTCAAACCTTCTCTCCCAATTCTTACATAAAAAAAAGAAAGCAAAGGATCTGCTTTCTTTTCCCTTTTTATACTTGAGCTGTTGATACCCTCGTTGTTCTCGTTATATCCATATCTATGCCATATGTAAACTGTAATTCTTTACAAACATCTTTAATTAATATTGCAACATTATACTTCTCATTAAATTGTAAAACGATGTTCTCTACTTCTTCATATGTATACTTATATTCGCCTGTAATGACACTTTTTAGATCAAAGCATTCATTTATACAAAGTTGCACAAGCAGCTGGTCATATTTCTCTATTACATCTTCTTTCTTCCACAGTACCTCTTTTACATATAACCGATCAAACTTAACACTTTCTCGATTACAATCCGTTAAAATCCGGGTCATTTCATTTAATTCTCGATACAGTTCAGAAATATTTTTGCTTAAACTAAGCAGTTTATCTACGCCGTTTTCATATAACATATTCATTCCACCCCCGCATTTTCTTTTTCTTATTATAGCAAGAAAATTCTAAAAATAGTTTCTTTCTTCTGAAATATTAGGAAACTAATTTCAATTGCTTTACAATGAAACTAGTTAATGCGAGAGGAGAAAGAAAATTGGAGCACAAATTATATTACACTGACGCTTATAAGCAAGAATTTACTACTAAAATTATAAAGCAAGATTATGATAAAGACGGTAACTTATACGTTGTTTTAAACGAAACCGCATTTTATCCGACTGGTGGCGGACAACCACACGACACTGGAACTTTAAATGGTATTGCTGTATTTGATGTTGAAGAAATCGACGAAGAAATCCGCCACTTCATTGCAGAACAATTACACACAGAAGACGTAGAAGGTAAAATCAATTGGGAGCGCCGGTTTGATTATATGCAGCAACATGCAGCTCAGCACATTTTATCTGCTGCTTTTTGGGATCATTTTAACATACCTACGATTGGATTCCATCTTGGTAAAGAAACGGTAACAATTGATTTAGAAACAGAAAATCTTCATGCAGAAACGGTTGAAAAAGCAATACAAATTGCAAACAAAATTGTTTTTGAAAACCATCCAATCCGTACTCTGTGGATGGACTTAGAAGAAGCGAAAACGTTGCCTCTTCGTAAAGAACCGACTATGACAGAAAATATACGGGTTGTTATTATCGAAAACTTTGACTACAACGGCTGTGGTGGAACGCATCCGAAACGAACTGGTGAAGTTGGTCCTATTCAAGTACTAGGATGGGAGCGCAATAAAGGTGGTATACGCTTAACGTTTATCGCTGGTTGGCGTACACTTAAATTAATGGGACAACAGCAACAAATTATGAAAGATATTTCTAAACAATTAAACAGTAGCGAAACTGATATTCCAGCAAAAGTGGCGCAACTGCTTACTTCTCAAAAAGAAAACGAAAAAGCAATACAAACAATGAATGAAAAATTATTATTTGCAGAGGCAAATGAACTACTTCAACACCCTACGGAAATACATGCCGGCATACTTATTTCTAAAGTATTTACAAATCGTTCTATGCAAGAAATCGCAAAGCTTTCCGCTATTATTACAGAACAACAAGAGCATGCAATTACATATTTCGTTATTGAAAACGAGGACAAATTACAATGTATTCTCGCTTGCGGAAAAACTGTAACGCTTGATATGAATGCTCTTTTAAAAGATGCTCTTCCTCCAATTGAAGGAAAAGGTGGCGGAAATAAAAAGAGTGCCCGTGGCGGCGGGAAAGCAATTATGAGCGGAGATGAATTTTTAAATCAGCTTGTTTCTTCTTTACAGTCGGCGGTGTAAAACATTTTTAGGAAGGATAGCTAATAGCTATCCTTCCCCTATAGTTACAGGCCAATATTTTGTTTCAATCCTTGGTAACTCCCTGCATTTGAAAAACCTTCACTTATAAGAGTTATAAAAGTTTCCGAAAAACCATAATGACTTAAATCTTTAATCGGCACCATTTGTACATCATGAATCGGATTATGATCAAATTCATTTGAGGGTAACGTAATTTCCCCTGTAATCTTTTCAAGTAGAAATGTAATATGTAGTAAAGATGGACTGGCATCCGGTTTATCACAAACATAGAGTAGCTTCTTAATTTTAACTTCTAACCCTGTTTCTTCTATCATTTCTCGAATCATTGCTTCTTCTAACGTTTCACCGTTCTCTACCCTTCCTCCAGGTAAAGACCAATTTCTATTAGCAACTCTTTGCTTTACTAGCAATACTTTTTCATCTTCAATTAAAATTCCCGTAACTCGAACTTGCATTACATTTTCCATATATAATCTCCTTCCCTATTAAATTTACAAATTAATCCTTCCACAAAAAGAACATACGTTTTATAATTAAAGGAAATTATGGAAGAAAGAAGTTGTTATATTCATGCGTCCACCTTTAACTAAGTCTATATCACTTGAAGATTTCCAAAACTATTATTGGTTAAAAGCAGAACTGCAAACATTTTGTCGTGAACATGATTTTCCAGCTAGTGGCTCTAAGATCGAGATAACCGAGCGTATCTCACATTATTTAACTACTGGTAAAATATTAAAAAACAGCTCTGTTCAAAAGGTTACTAAAGCTTCCCTATCCTATAAAGACCTTTCTCTTCAAACGATTATTACTAAAAATCACCGCTGTAGCGAAGATGTTCGTGCTTTTTTCAAAGAAAAAATCGGAACAAACTTCCGCTTTACAGTAGCTCTTCAAAAATTTTTCAAAGAGAATGTTGGAAAAACATATGAAGACGCGGTAGCTTTTTGGCATGAAGAAAACGAACGAAAAAAAGAACCTACATACAAAACAACTATCGGTGCACAATTTGAATACAATCGCTTTACTCGTGACTTTTTCGAAGATCCAAATAATAAAGGGAAAGCAAAAGCTGATGCGATTGCTGCTTGGAACGAAATGAAAGCGAAGCCTGGTAGTAATGTTTATATTCCTCAAAAAGTAGAAAACTAGTTACCTCGCTAGTCTTCTACTTTCTCAAATAATAGCGCAATCCCTATCCCACCTCCAATTCCTAATGTAGCAACTCCATATTTCATAGACTCTCTTTGCGCCTGATAAAACAAGCGTGTTACAAGCATAGATCCAGATGCACCGTACGGATGACCGAGCGCAATTGCACCACCATTTATATTTAATTTTTCGTAAGGAATTTGTAATTCATTTGCACAAGCTACAACTTTTGAAGCAAACGCTTCATTTATTTCAAAATAATCGATGTCCTCTACCTTTACATTCATTTCATTTAATAATTTATTCACCGCAAATATTGGACCCGTTCCCGGGAGATTAGGATCCACTCCAACCACAGCACTGTGAACGAAACGAAGAACAGGTTTATAACCTAATTTCCGAGCTTTCCCCTCTTCCATAACAAGAACAGCACATGCCCCATCATTTACACCACATGAATTACCTGCCGTTACTGTACCATTTTTTAAAAATGCGGGCTTTGTTCTTTTAATGATTCGTTCATAATTCATTTCTAGCTTTATAGATTCATCTAATAATCCATTAAAAGAAAATATTTCATCATGTATATATCCTTTTTCTAACACTTGCAGTGTCCGCTTATAACTAAGACAAGCGTACTCGTCTTGCATTTCTCTCGTTATGTTATAACGCTCCGCAACATATTCAGCCGCTACTCCCATGTCAGGATCACCAATTGTTTCAGGTGAAAATCGTGCTCTTTTTTGAAAAGGTGACGTACTTGTACTCTCTACTCCTCCTGCGATATAACAAGTACCTGCCCCGCCTTGAATGAAATGACATGCGGTGCGAATCGCTTCCAATCCAGCACCACATTGCCGATCAATCGTTACACCAGGAATATAATAGCCAAGTCCTGCCTCTAAAGCAGATAATCTTGCAACATTCCCTCCCGGTCCAACAACATTCCCTAATATAACATCGTCTATCTCTCTCTCAATTCCTTTACTTAAAAACGTAAGAAGCGGCGCTGCTAATTGCTGAACTTCATAATCTTTAAACATCCCATTCTTCTTACCAATGGGCGTCCTTTTCGCTTCTACAATAACCGCTCTATTCATATATCTTCTCCCGGTTTTCAATCCTACTTTTTGCTTCCATACGAGCGATTTTCCCACTATTTGTATAAGGTATTCCATCTACAAAATGCCATTCTTTCGGTATTTTAAACGAAGATAATCGTTGTAAGCAAAAACTCTTTAATTGTTGCTTTGTAGCACTTCCTTTTACGATCGCGACGGGCTTTTCACCCCAGTAACTATCTTTCACACCAATTACAACTATTTCATCTACAGCTGGGTGTTCATGTAATACACTTTCTATTTCTTCTGGGAAAATATTAATTCCTCCAAATAAAATCATATTCTTCTCTCTACCAACAATATATATAAAGCCTTCTTCATCTTCATAGCCTACATCTCGCACTGTCATCCAGCCTTCTGCATTCAACTCCCGTGTTAAAACCCCATCTATTATGTATCCCATAAAAAACTGATCACTTTTCACATAAACAGTTCCTATTTCACCTTTTTGTACTTCTTCGCCTGCTTCATTACATATTCGAATTTGCACATTATGACAAGGTTTTCCTACTGAATTTGGCCTTCTTTCGCTTTCTTCATCGACTAGTGCTGTTACAAAACTTAACTCTGATGCACCATAAAATTCATATCTTTTCGCATAAGGAAATATATTCTTTATTTTTCCTTTCGCTTCAGCTTCCCATTTCGCTCCTGACGAAATAATTTTCACTTTATTTTCTATTACTCTATTTTCTTTATATAAAGATTCAAGCATTGTCGGAACTGTATACATAACTGATATATTTTCAGTTTCTAACTTATCTAGTACTTGATTTGGAATGAACTTTCTCATAATGTACACCGTTTGTCCTACATATAATGCACTTATTGCCCCGTATAAGAAAAGAGAATGAACGAGCGTCCCAGCTATTAAAATCGAATCCTCCCTTTTCATATGAAAGTCATGTACATTACAATCAAAACTATGAACCCACGATTGTTGTGCACGTAAAAATGCTTTTGCTGTTCCTGTTGATCCTGATGTAAATCCCATATAAAAAGGAGCATGTTGTACACTTTCTACAGTGGAATATGTAGGAAGATATTTCTCTATCATTCTTTTCCACCCATCAATTTCAATTACTCTTCCTTCTTCATCTAATAGATCATTTACCTTATATCGTTCTGTCACAATCATATCCGGATTACTGATTTCAATTCTTTCTCTGAGCTCATCTTGTTTCCACTTTATATCTAACGGAACACAAACCCACCCGGCCATAGCGGCACCAGAAAATAGTTGTAAAAACTCTATACGATTTTCTAATAGGATTGCTATTGTTTTATTCTTCGATTCTTTTTCATTTAACCAGTTTGCTACTTTACAAACTGACTCGAACCACTCTTTATATGTTAATACTCTATCATTTTCCTTTATCGCTATTTTATTTGGTTGTAAAGAAGCATGCTTTTTGTATTCTTTTGTAACACTCATATGAGACGTCCTTTCTTTACAAAAATAATAAAAAGAAACACGCAATTAACGTGTTTCTTCCCTTTATCATCCCGCATTTGTATATTTTCCATTCTTTAAAGCGGGCGTAATAATATGTTTCAATGAACGATGTAATTTTGTTACGAGAACTGCCGCAATAATTGCTTTTATACAATCCCCTGGTAAAAACACAGCACTCACTTTCATTGTCTCCCATACAGAAACATCCATTAAGAACGCTTGTACAGTAATACCAAATACATAAACTACGAAAATACCACCAATTATATTAATACATAATACTTTTATAATAGAAACTTCACGTAAACGCTCAATTAAATAACCAATAACAAACGCCCCAATAATGTAACCAAGTAAATATCCTGCACTTGGTCCAACAAATACACCAAGGCCACCGCGTCCACCAGCAAGTAATGGTGCTCCTACTCCTACAATAAGTAAGAAAATAAGCTGACTTAATGCACCTAGTCGTGAGCCTAACAACCCACCCGCAAGCATAACACCGAGTGATTGCAATGTAATTGGAACTGGTGTAATAGAAAGAGCAATCGGAGGTATTAACCCTAACACTCCCATAATAGAACTAAATAAAGCGACAAAAACTAAGTTTTTTGTATTCATATTTGCTTCTCCTATTTGTAAACTTAAAATTTATTTTAGATAACATATCACAAAAATTATATTATCTTTCCACCCCTCTTTTGTCAACCATTAATGTATTAGAGTTTACAAATAGAAGTTCACTTATTTCTCTCTATGCAAATGCTCCAGTTCTTTCCGAAGCGCCTGTTTTAAAAACTTCCCAACAGATGTTTTCGGTATTTCTTCCATAAAAACAATATCGTCTGGCAACCACCACTTCGCAAACTGTGGTTTTAAAAACTCATATATTTCTTCTTTTGTAACCGTACTATTTTTCTTTTGAACAACGCAGGCAATTGGTCGCTCTTGCCACTGAGGATGAGGAACTGCAACGACAGCCGCTTCAAATATAGCATCATGTGCCATTAAAGCATTTTCAAGATCGACCGAAGAAATCCATTCTCCCCCGCTTTTAATAACATCCTTCGTACGGTCAACAATTTTCACGCAACCTTCCTCATCGACTGTGACAACATCACCAGTATATAACCATCCATCGCGAAAACCTTCGACAGTACGATCATCGTTATAATAGCTTTCAGCGATCCAAGGTGCTCGTAAACATAATTCTCCCATCTCAGTACCATCCCACTTCACTTCACCATTTGTACCGACTACTTTCATCTCGACACCAGGTACAAGATATCCTTGTTTGGAGCGAATTTCTAGTTGCTCTTCATACGATAATTCCGTTTCATAACTTTTTAAACGTGCAAGTGTTACGAGTGGACTCGTTTCAGTCATACCATATGCATGTATGAACGGAACATTATGTTTCTGTTCAAATGCTTTAATAACACTTTTCGGCGCCGCTGCACCTCCGCATAGTATTCTCGTCATACTAGATAAATCGTAACTATTATTTTCTAACTCTTGTAATATGCCGAGCCAAATTGTCGGCACACCCGCAGCTAACGTCACTTTTTCTGATTGAATCATCTCTAATAAAATTTTCGGAGTAAACATCGGTCCAGGAAGAACTTGTTTTGATCCAAACCAAGTAGCCGCAAAAGGAAGTCCCCAAGCGTTCACATGAAACATCGGGACGATTGCCATTGCTGCATCACTTTCCGATAAAGCAGCTGTATCAGCTAAACCGAGTGCCATACAGTGTAATACAGTACTACGATGCGTATATACAACACCTTTTGGATTTCCTGTAGTCGCTGACGTATAACACATACCAGCAGGTGTATTTTCATCAATATCTTTTACAAATTGGAAATTGGGATCGCCTTCTTCTAATAGCTTTTCATAATGATATACAGGCTGAAGTGTAGTTTTTGGGAGCTCATCTTTATCAGTCATAACAATGTAGGCTTGTACAGTTGATAATTCGGATTGAATACTTTCAACGAGTGGTACAATATCTTCATCTATAAGTAGAATTCGATCTTCTGCATGCTGAATAATGTATGAAATATGTTGAGGAGATAAACGAATATTAATTGTGTGCAAAACAGAAGCAATACCTGGAATAGCAAAATACGCTTCCACATGCCGATGATGGTTCCACGCTAACGTTCCTACACGTTCACTTTCTTTAATTCCAAGCTTTTTCAACGCACTGGAAAGTCTTCTCGTTCTTTCCCCTAACTGCTTATACGTTAACGTTGTAACTGTATCATGTGTCCGTGAAACAATTTCTTTCTTCGAAAACAGTTTCTCTGCTCTTTCCATCATAGAACTAATTGTTAGCGGTACATTCATCATCATATTGGTTATGTCCCCCTTTAAAACGTTTTCATTTTTTCGTTTATTATAACAGACTTCTACAAATGATTACGACATTTTTCTGTATTTTCTGAATTATTTCTCTGGAAATAATTCAGAACGATAAAAAACATGTTTTGAATACATTGATTCGAAACATGTTTTTTATTTTTTATAAACTATCTACCTTTTTCCTTACTTTCTTTTTCAATTTAAAAATAAAACGATTACTGTATTCCTTATTTTCTACTAAAATCCGATACGTCTCTAACACTCCTAACACACGTACAAAAAGATAAACTCCGATAGCAATAAGTACAACACAATAAGGATAATACTGTACGAGTTCTCCTGAAGTAATTCGTTTTTTCTCAAATAAAAACGGTATCGCTCCTGCTGCAATAAAACAAAATCCAACGATCACTACTGCCGTATACTTCTTCTTAATAGTCGCATATCTTTTGGTCAATTCTTTTAGAAAGTTTTGATCAAATAGTAGTTCTTCCTTTTTCAATACATTGTATCGACTCTCTTCTATCGTTACAGATGCCATCATTGCTCCGATCCCAAGCACTGCAATGATAATGACAAGAAACGTAGACATTGTTGCATTTTCTTTAAATAATAAGTACGGTATTGTAGATAAAATAAGCAAGCTAAATCCTAATGCAATATATTTAGAAATTTTTTGTCCATACACTACATACCCTTCTGCCATTTCCTTACTTACATAATAACCATTTTCCTTTTCGTTACTTTGCTCAGCAGTTTCTTTTAATAAATAGTCAAGTGATACTTCAAATACATTTCCAATCATTATTAACTTTTCAGTTTCAGGAAAACCTTGACCGTTTTCCCATTTACTAACCGCTTGCCTTGTTGTATTTAATTTTTCAGCTAATGCTTCTTGAGAAAGGCCCTTTTCCTTTCTTAATTTAAAAAGCTTTTCACCAAATCCCATATGTGTGTCCCCCTTTGTTTTCTTACCTAAATTGTATGTAAACATTCCCCTTATCTCTATCTTCCCGCGGTTGCACTTTGTCAACTTACGGTTGCGAATGTGTTATATAGTGGTTTTTCATACGATTTAGCTAGTTTTCTTCTACGATTATGACATTAATCAAACATTTCATTCCAATAACAAATTATAACAATTAAAGGTAATTATTGTTACAAAAAAATAAAAACTCCCTTATTCATTTAAAGGAGTTTTCGATATGAAATATTCCAAGAAGGGCTAATTTTCTTTCTCATATTAATTCACAATTTCTTCTATATATTTTTGTATGTTGTGCAACGATTAATAAGCATCCCACACAGTATATGTTGTCATCTCTTTATATAAGGCATATTCATATATATGTAAAATATTACTCCTATTAGCTTCTTTAATAAAAACACTTTTCAATAATCATAACGGCTTCTGCTTAAACTTTTCATAATGTCGTACTTTTAATGAAAGGATATTTCCGCAGTCTGTACAAATATAAGCATCCACCGGTGAAGATGTGAACATCGTTTCCTTTTTCCGTATTTGTGCATATCCGACAAACTCACCTTCTCCTATGTTTTGAGAACCACAATTAGAGCATGTCTGCACGGCTTTTTGTTTCATGAGAGCACCACCTTTAATCTGTTTCTACTCCCTTCGACAGTTCAATTCCATTTCCCTTCCAAAAAACTTCTTATTCTCTTACATTACAACAGGAATCTCAAAACAAAAATCGTATATGTACTATGAAAGATATTTATTAATGGAGGAATTTTATGACTACTGTTATGACACTCGATATAGCAACAGAAATTGAAAATGCAGAAATTGATATGCTCTCTTCTAGATTAGAGGGACTACAAGCAATAATCGGAAATCCAATGCAAGTGCAAATGAAAAAGTTCGGTAGTGCCACTGCCTTTTCATCAAAAATAATTGCCGGTCCTGCTTTTAATACGGTAAAAGGTATTACAAATGCAGATGCGATTGATGCAATCATTTCTTATTATGAATCACTACAAATCCCTTGTCGTTTTGAAATTACCCCAGCACAAGGTACAACTGAATTATTTCAATACTTATCTCAAAAAGGTTTTTACCAATCTAGCTTCCATACTGCTTTGTATAGTATACCGAGAGAGGATTCATCACTTCTTCCTTCTAATATTACAATACGAAAACTAAAAGAAAATGAATTTGATATTTTTGCAGACATATATGTACGTGGATTTAATATGCCATCCTTTACAAAAGATGCTGTTCGCCAAAATAACGAAATTCTTTACAATGAACCAGGATGGCATTTTTTCATAGCTGCAGTTCAAAATATCCCTGCTGGTATTGGTGTCCTGTATATAAATAAAGGTGTCGCATCATTAGCTGCGTCTGCTACTTTGCCAGAATTTCAGCGTAAAGGCTGTCACACTGCATTAATTCAAAGACGAATTAAGACAGCTATTGAATCCAATTGTACTTTAATAGTTGGACAAGCAAGGTTCGGTAGCGGCAGTCAAAATAATATGGAACGTGCCCATATGAAAATCGCTTATACGAAATCGATATGGACTGCAAAAGACATATAATTTACTTTCTTTCTCCTTCCGTTACATTTTTAAACATTTTATGACAATTCCTTTTCTATCCCGTTAATCATTTGAATATTCAAACTAAATTTGTTACGCTATTACTAGATACATCATTCAACTTGCAATATGAAAAGAAAATTCTAATCAAACTACAAGGAGGAGAAATGTATGACTAAGCACGAACACGGTTTAAAAGAAAAAGTAGAAGGTGCCATTGATAAGGTAAAGGGCGAAGTAAAAGAAGTTGTCGGGAAAGTAACTGACAATAAGAAGTTACAAGCTGAAGGAAAATGGGATAAGGTGAAAGGCACCGCTAAAGATACAGTTGGTAATGTGAAAGAACAAGTACATGAATATAAGGAACATAAATAATAAAAACACGTTAGATGTATTTTCATCTAACGTGTTTTTATTTTACTTTATATATAATGAACCAAATAACATATGATATATTTTTATTTCTCTATACTCTTTGTAAGTGGTTTTTTAAAGGCATTTCTATTCCATACAGCAAAAACAGTAAGAGAAATAATAAAGAATACTACAAGACATATACCCAGATAATCAAAATTAACTACCTGTATGAGATTCCAAAACGGTCCCTGTAAATTATAGCTTTCAATAAGCAAAGATAATAGTTGATACCCCCCTATTAAAAAAGCCGTTATAACAGATATTGAGGTAATTAATACATTATATGAATTTCTTATTCGACTATTTTCCATTGCCCACTTATAATTCGTATTCATGAATGTACTATCTAATGTATCCATCAATGACATTCCTGCAGCAAATAAAATGGGGAAAGCAAATATACTTACAAGTGGAATAGATTGACTTGTTGCAGTTACTGTAGAAAGAGCAATTAATCCAATTTCACTCGCTGTATCAAAACCAAGCCCAAATAAAAAACCGATCATATACAATTGCTTCTGACTATCAATAAATGTAAATAAGCGCTGCGTGAAACGGTATATAAATCCCAGGTTTTCTAGCTGTTTGTCCTCTTGACTTCGTAACACTTTAATAAGGTACAACAGATTGGTAAGACCGATAATAATAAGGAATGTACTAGAAACGATTGTACCAATAATACCGCCTATAGTTGAAAAACTCTCCATCCCATGTTTTGCAGTTTTTCCAATTAAAGCAATTAATACAATCATCACAAATACTACTGTAGAGTGTCCTAGTGAGAAGTAAAATCCCACCCCCTGTGAGTTTTTACCTTTTTCAATTAATTTCCGAACAGTATTATCAATTGCGACAATATGATCACTATCAAACGCATGACGCAATCCTAAAGAATATGCAATAATAGCCATTCCGATTATGCTATTACCTTTATACAGTGCCGGTAATAATAAGAGAATTCCAAGCACATGAAGAAATATAATAATAACAAAAAAGTTAGTTGCCTTTTTTAGTTCACTTTTCCACATAGTTACTAACCCTTTCTACTTTAAATTGAATACTTTTGAAAAAGAAAAGTGCCATAATAAAAACTACAATCGTTATAATAGTCACTAAAATAATTACAAAATTATTTAACACGTCTGTATGATTTGTAAGTGTTAACAGAGCTGGTACTGTTGCAGTAATCCAGGATTCAACGAAGCAAACAATACCTACATAAATATGAATCTTCTTTTTCAATCCATCTTGTAGGAAAAATAAAAACCAAAGGAATGCCCAAAAGAACCAAATTATTGTACTTTGTAAACTTCCACTCTCATGTAATTGATTCACTATTCCCATAACCGTTGCAATGATAGCAACCCAAAGAGAATAGTAACCTACACCTGAAGAATCAAGTTTTAATATATTCGTAAGACCAACATATAAATAAGTAAAACCAAATAAAAAAATAGTTCCACTAGATAGGATAGTCCACTCATCGGATTGACTTCCTGTAAATAATAAATATAATGGTGTCAAAGTTTGTAATGCCCCTACAAATAAATTAAAGTATCCTACACTTTTGCTATCAATGAGTTTAAAAGCTGCTAGTGAATTCATAAATAGAACTGCACCGACAAACAATAATCCCACATTAGTCATAGTATCCCCTTCTCTTACTTAATATTTTCGATAGGATGTTAATTCTTCATGTAGACAATGCTCTCTAACAAAACGATGACACTGAAAAAATATAGACTCGATATCCTCTGTATTATGACTAAGTATGCGTATGACAAAGCCTTTACATGGTGTAGAAGATATTCCAATTTTCATATTGTTAGTGTTAGATAGTGATGTTTTCAATGCTGCAATTAAATCATTTGTAATGTTCTCATTAATAACTATGAAAGTACCATAATGGGAATATTGATTTAATATTCCCATTTGATCTAACGACTCTTTGAAAGGGTTTAACAATAGATGATCGTATACTACAAGTTTATTTTCCATATATATTTTTGTTAACGAATCAAAATATTGGTATGTGAACTTCTCCATATTTGGCGACCAACCGGGCGTAACTGAATCGCATAAAATCAATGTAGAATTATTTTGCATATATATATTGGTTTTTTGCTTATATGCTGCATCCTTGTACATAATTAACGGGTCTGGTAGATATTCCATAACAGCATTCTCACCAATATAAAAATTCAATTCTTGCAAAGCATAACTATTTGGAGTCTTGTAAACTTTCGTTGCCGATTGGCTTGTTATATATGTTTTCGCATCTTTACCAACATTTATATTTATAGAATAGAAATCTCCTTTTAAATAGCCTCCACCAGAATTCATAATATAGTAATATGCTCTACCATACTCGTCCAAATATATTGGCTGCGTTACTTTTAAGGCATCTTTATGATAAACCTTAATAGGTACGGTTTTATGTCTCTTTTCCATCACATCAATATTTAAGACACCTGTAGGGGATTTCATTTTTTCAATCCTTCTAACATAATGTTTTGTCGCATCCAATTTATTAATTCTTGCAAACCTTCTTCATCCTTCAAATTTGTAAAAAAGTATGGTTTATTATGTCGGTAATTTTTCGTATCCTGCTCCATAACTCCAAGATCAGCCCCTACATAAGGTGCCAAATCCGTTTTATTAATTACAAATACATCAGATTTGATCATTCCTTGTCCACCTTTACGCGGAATCTTTTCTCCCTGTGCCACATCAATAATATAAATTGAAAAATCCACTAGCTCCGGACTAAATGTGGCAGCTAAATTATCACCCCCACTTTCAATAAAAATAATATCTAAATTATTATGTCTCATCATAAGTTCTTCAATTGCTTCAAAATTCATAGAAGCGTCCTCTCGAATTGCTGTATGCGGGCACCCTCCTGTCTCTACACCAATAATTCTATCTTCTGGTAAAACACCTGTTTTCAATAAAATTTTTGCATCTTCTTTCGTATAAATATCGTTTGTAATTGCTGCAATTTCATAATCTGTATTTAGATGTTTTGTTAACTTTTCAACTAACATTGTTTTCCCAGCACCTACTGGGCCACCGATACCAATTCTAATAGGCTTTATCATTTTATTTTTTCCTCCCTATGACATGAAGACCCTTACATTTACATCTTCATGTTGCATTTGATTTATTTCGAATTCAGGATCATTCAATCCAAAATCCTCTAATGAAAGTATTTGAATTCTATCAATAGATTCACAGATTAATTCATGGCATTCTTGTAATAATTTTTGACCATCTGTTTGTCCAAGAGGAATGGCTCTCACACCGTTTTGAATTATACTTCCAACACTTGAGTATAAGAAAACTAAGAGCGTTTCTTCTATTGTCATTTTCAATTCCGCCCCTAATATTCCGTATACGATACTCGGATGACCTTGTAATTTATTACCCATAATATTTTCTTTATATATATTTAAATTTACAAATGAGAACAATTCACACAATAATTTAGAAGTACTTTTACTAATCATTCTATTTGCTTTTCTACATTCAAAAGGCAGTGTTTGTGCTGTTATTAAATCATCTAAAAATGTAATTTGTTCTCCCTCATTAGTCTTAATTGCTTCGTAAGTACATTTGCAAATTAAGCCATCCGTGTATGTTAATTGGACCTTTATATATCGATTAACCCATTTGAAAAATTCGGCTTTATTTGTAACTTGTCCCTCTTGAATAAACGTTTCTAATCCAAAAGAGTGACTAAAACTTCCTGTTGGGAAGTTCGAATCACTAATTTGGAGTAGGTTAAATAGGTTAAATATGTTTGTGTGAAGCATGCTTGAATGGTTTTGGTAATACTCTATTTTCTTTTTGATAAGGAACACCTTCCTTTTTAAGTAAATCTTCTACTAAGTAGTCATTTGCCAAAATCATGCACCCTTCATCGAATTGTGCTGGTAAATGTCTATTTCCTAAGTTATGAGCAATAATTCCCATTTCTTTTATTGATGTTGGAGTAATTACAATCACCTCTTCTGGTAATACTTCAATATATACAATTCGATTTTCATCTTCATATAAAATATCACCGTTCTTTAATGTTTCTCCACTATCTAAAGACACCCCAATTTCAAAACCAGATTCTGAATATAATTTCTGAACCCTCTTCAGTAAAAGCTCACTAGAAATCGATATTTTATCAAGATGCTTTGTTGTATTTGAAAAATTATTCATATTACATACGTTGTTATTAATTTTTTCAATAATCATTTTATCTCCCCCGTTATATCAAAATAAAAAATATCTTTGAGCCATAGGTAGTATATCTACTGCTTCACACGTGATTACTTGTCCATCAACTTTAACTTCATATGTCTGCGGATCTACTTCAATTTTTGGTGTTGCATTATTTAGTTTCATATCTCGCTTCGAAATCTCTCTCGTATTTTTAACAGGTAATACAACTTTATTTAAACCTAATTTTTCTTTAATATTATTCTCATAAGCTACTTTCGATACAAATGTAATCGAACTTGACTGTACTGCTTTTCCATATGCACCAAACATCTTTTTTTCATAATATGGTTGTGGGGTAGGAATCGAAGCATTCTCGTCTCCCATTAATGCCATCACTACCATCCCATTTTTCAAAACCATATCTGGCTTAACACCGAAAAATTGTGGATCCCATATTACAAGGTCTGCATACTTTCCTACTTCAATAGAGCCAACATATTCTGAAATCCCATGTGTAATAGCTGGATTAATTGTATACTTAGCTATATAACGTTGAATTCTATTATTATCGTTATATTCTTTATCTCCCTCTAAACTACCAATCTGCTTTTTCATTTTATCGGCAGTTTGCCAATTGCGAATAATAACCTCGCCAACCCTTCCCATCGCCTGTGAGTCAGAGCTAATCATGCTGAAAACCCCTAGATCTTGCAAAATATCCTCTGCCGCGATTGTTTCTTTTCGAATCCTTGAATCTGCAAACATTACATCTTCTGGAATATTCGCTTTTAAATGATGACATACCATGAGCATATCTAAATGTTCATCCAGCGTATTCACTGTATATGGCAAGGTCGGGTTCGTTGAAGATGGTAAAATATTATTCAGCGCAGCAATCTTTATAATATCTGGTGCATGCCCACCTCCAGCTCCTTCAGTGTGGTACGTATGAATAACACGATTATCAATAGCTTTTATCGTTTCTTCCACAAAACCACATTCATTTAAAGTATCCGTATGAATAGCGACTTGAATATCATATTTATCAGCAATCTGTAACGAGTGATTAATTGCTGAAGAAGTCGCTCCCCAATCTTCATGGATTTTCAATCCGATAGCCCCTGCAAATATTTGTTCTTCCAGGGCAGGTAGACTTGAACTATTTCCTTTCCCTAAAAACCCAAGGTTTACAGGAAAAGCTTCTGCTGCTTCTAGCATTTTTCTTAAGTTCCAAGATCCAGGTGTTATTGTAGTTGCCTTAGTCCCTTCTGCCGGTCCTGTTCCCCCACCAATTAAAGTTGTTATACCTGAAGCTAATGCTGTATCAATTTGTTGTGGGGATATGAAATGCACATGTGTATCAATACCTCCAGCTGTAACGATTTTCCGCTCACCAGAAATTACTTCCGTTGATGTTCCAATGATGATATCAATGTTATCCATAACTGAAGGATTACCACTCTTACCTATTGCTGAAATCTTTCCATCTTTTATACCAACATCCGCTTTATATATTCCTGTATAATCAATAATAATTGCATTGGTAATAACAACATCCACAACCCCCTGTTCTCTTGTAAGTTGTGAATTTTGTCCCATACCATCCCTAATTGATTTTCCTCCACCAAAGACAGCTTCATCACCATATACAGTGGCATTTCGATCAACATGTGCGAATAATTGTGTATCCGCTAAACGAATAGAATCTCCTGTAGTTGGACCATATAAATCAGCATATTGTTTACGTGACATCTTAAAACTCATGCTATCTCCCTCTTTTTGTATAAGATTGAATATCGCCATCCACTTTATTTTTAAATCCATATACTTCTTGTTCCCCTGAATATGGAACTAATTCAATCGTTTTTTCATCTCCAGGCTCAAATCTTACCGCTGTACCTGCTGGAATATTTAAATGTCGTCCAATTGCTACACTTCGATTGAATTTTAACGCCTCATTCACTTCATAAAAGTGGTAATGAGATCCAATTTGAATAGGTCTATCTCCCTGATTTAGTACTTTGACTTTCGTTGCTTTTTTATTTCCATTACATACTATGTCTTCTTTCGCAAGGATATATTGCCCTGGAATCATAACATTCACTTCCTTTAATGAATTGGTTGATGAATAGTTACTAATTTTGTTCCATCAGGAAAAGTTGCCTCAACTTGAATATCTGATATCATGTCTGCAATACCATCCATAACATCTTCAGCACTTAAAATGGTTTTTCCAATCTCCATTAATTCCGCTACATTTTTACCATCTCTTGCTCCTTCCAAAATTTCATACGTAATAATAGCAATACTTTCTGGATAGTTTAACTTAAGCCCCCTCTCCTTTCGTCGATAAGCTAAATCAGCCGCAACAACTACTAGCAGTTTATCAATTTCTCTTGGCGTTAATCTCATTACAATCTTCCTTTCTGAAGTATTTTAAAACTAAGAATATTCTAAAAATAAAAGGTGTATTTTCAATGTCCTTTCCGTGTTTTCTCCATGTTTTTTTGCTATCAATCAAATAAAAAAAGAGCCCATCGGCTCTTTTTTTATTTTCCTTCATTCTTCTCTAGCACGTATAAATCTTCTTCGATATTCGTTAATTTCTCACTTACAAGCTTTCTTGCATCTCCAATTGCTTGATTGTATGCAAATGGTCCAACTAATTTAATCATTTCTTCTATTAAACGCTCTGCTTGGAAACGTCCAATTTCATCTAAATCTTCTTCCATGAAAAATTGCTGAATTTGCGCTACAAGCTCTTCTTTTTTATCATTTGGTATTTTTATATTCATCATCGCTGTTACTCCTCTATATTTAAGATAATATCTTCCTTAACTCTACCATAGAAAAACGATTACCAGGACAGCTTTTTGTAACTCCTTCTAACTCTCTATGACCTAGTATATTTTCTTTCTTTATAGCAAATTGCTTCATAAACATTTTGCATAAAGAATATAATGCATTCACTTGTGCAGGAGTGGGATCGTATTTATCGAAATTTCCCGTCATACATATTCCAATTGTATGACGGTTATGGTCTTTCGCGTGCGCTCCAATATGTAAACCTCGCCCTTCCACTACAGTTCCGTCCTTTTCGATAAAATAGTTGTAACCAATCCCGCTCCACCCTTTTACAGTTTGATGAAATTCATGCGTTTTATACACGTCCCATCCATCTTCAGCTGTATGGTGAATAATCAGTTTATTTACTTTTTCTAAAGGAACTAATTCATCTTGAAATGTTAGATTGACACATTTAATTTCCATTTGAACTGCCTCCTCTTAAAAATCAATCATAATAATCGTTTTATCATCTGGCCTTATTCTTTTTTCGCCTTCTAGCTCTTCAATGATTGCTACATATTCGTTTATACTATTCTTTCTTATATATGCAACGGTTTGTTCTAATGACCAATCTGGGTGAAATAACCCGTCTGAACAAATAAAAATTCCACTCACTTCATCTGTATGTAATTCACCATGTTGTAAATAATGTATCGCTTCTTTCATTCCATTTGCAACTGAATAACCATTTGGCATATTTGCAAGATAACGATTGTATTTTAACTGTTCTCGAACATCTTGAAAAACATATTCTTCTGGTACAGATAATCCTTTTTTACGATCTTCTTCCCTCTTCTTTTTTGCTCGTTTACTAATTCCTTCAACTGTGTCTTTCGTTAATACTTGCATCGTTCCATTTTGAAAAGTTACGACAATCATACAGTCCCCAAGCTGCGCATATTCAATTTTCTCACCAACTATTTGGACTGCCGCGATACATGTGCACCACAAATACTCTTTTTTTCTCGTGTCTACTTCATATTCTAACATTTTGCTTTGCAATGCTTCATTTGCTTTGGCAACTGCAAATTGTAAACTATGATTCTCTCGTAATGCAGTAAAATAACTTGCAAATAAATGCGAAGCGATGTATGCTCCATTATGTCCCTTTTCATCACGAAACGGGACAAGTGGTGTTGCACCGTCACATACACCATAAATCTTATTTTCTTTATTACAAAAATAAGAATCCTCACATTCTTGCTTCAACGGGCTTTTCTGTTGATATGTTTTTATCTTCACAACTGTATCCCCTTTCAAATGATAAAATACTCAAATTCTTTTGATTAATCTAATTTACCTAAATAAACTGTTTTCACCCAAAACTTTCAATATCATATATAATCTTGAAATAATATGAATTTTTCAGTGAAGGACGGGAAAGAAATGGTCAGATTCCTTGGTGTTATTATCGGTTCTATTATTATTGCGGTTGCCTTTAATCTTTTCCTTATCCCCCACAAAATTTTAAGTAGTGGAATTGGCGGAATTGCTATTATTTTAGGGATTGTAACCCCTGTAAACACAGGCATTATTAACTTTGTATTAAACTTACCTATCCTTATTTTAGGGTACATAGGTCTTGGAAAAAAAGTAATTTTTAACACAGTTGTCTCTGTAGTTGTATTATCTGTTGCATTATACTACGTTCCAGTAAAAGTCGTAGCAACAGATCCATTGTTATCTTCTATCTTCGGAGGTGTCATCGCCGGAGCTGGTATTGGTCTTGTTTTTAACTGTAATGGATCCACTGGTGGATTTGATATTATCGGTATGCTTTTATCCCGCAAGCGAGACATTAAACTTGGCGGATTCCTTATTGTTTTAAATACAGTCGTTGTAATAATCGCAGGATTCTTCTTCACTTGGGATGTTGCACTTACAAGCTTACTTTCAATTTATGTAACTGGTAAAGTAATTGATGCTGTTCATACAAAACATCGTAAAGTTACACTTATGATTGTAACAAATGAAGCAGAAAAAATGAAAAAACAGCTTCTTTCAACTGTTGTACGTGGAATAACGTTACTTGATGGCGAAGGCGCTTATTCAAGCGAGAAAAAGCGTGTACTTATGACAGTCGTTTCTCGTGAAGAATTAGCAAGTATGAAACTAACAATTTCTGAAATCGACCCGAATGCATTCGTTAATATTACAGAAACTGTAGAAGTGTTAGGACTTTTCAGAAGAAGTTAAAGACTAGGTGGGAATCCACCTAGTCTTTATTTTGCATAAATTCAATTCGGTTTCCAAATGGATCTGACACGTAAAATCGAATTACATCTGGTCGTGCATAATCATCAATCACTTTGACACCTTGCTCTATAAGCGTTTGCTTAAATTCATTAATTTCATTCACATAAAAAGCTGGATGAGCCTTTTTAGCTGGTGTAAAGTTCTGCTCGACACCAATATGGACTTCTTGATTTCCACACTTAAACCAACATCCACCTCGTTTTTTCAACTCTTCTGGCTTTGGAATTTCTTCCATACCAATTGTATTCCCATAAAAATCACGTGCCTCTTCTTCACACCCTACAGGTGCAGCTACTTGCACGTGATCAATCCCTCTAATATAACTTTTCATTTTCCATCCCCCCTCTACCCTTATGTTATAACAAAATCATTTCAATGTAACTTACAAAGAAATAATAAAACGATATAAGATTCTCTTATTACTGCATTTTATGTTTTTAGTAAAAAAAGAAAATAAATTCAATTCTGTAACTTCATTTTTTATAGAAATATGGGTTATACCTATATTATAGTTATGAATAGACAAATCTTTTTAGATGCTAGTTGTACGGAGGAAATATTATGAGTCGTAAAAAAATTTCATCAACTCAAAGAAAACGTCATCCGAGCATTTCTGGACGTTTGCGAAACCATATGCACGATCGTTCATTAACAGAAATGTACGCATCTCTGTTCGAACACAATCCTGATAGTATTATTTCACTCAATTTAGAGGGAACTATTTTACATATTAATCCTTCTGCTGAAAGAATACTTGGTTACACTTCTTTAGAATTAGAACGTAAAAACATTACCTCTATTTTAGAAGCTCATATTTCTGAGCAAGTATTACAATATATAAAAACTACTAAAGCGGACAATCAACAAGAGTATATCCTATCTATTTATCATAAAGGCGGCTATTTACTAGATGTCATAACAAAACTAGTTCCTATCTTTTCAAAAAATCGGTTAACCGGTGTATATGCAATAATGAAACCTCTTGAAAAATCAGAAAGAATTGAACAAAGATTAAAAGAAAGTGAGAAGAGATTACGTACATTAATGAATGCAATGCCTGCATTTGTTATATTTAAGGATCATGAAGGCCGTTGGCTTGAAGCAAATGACTACGCCCTTACATGTTTCAATTTCCACCATGTACCTTATCACGGAAAAAAGGACAATGAACTCATTCAATATAATGAAGCGTACCGAGAAGGTTTTTTACACTGTGAAAAAGTTGATGAACTCGCATGGCAACAAGGGCAAATTCTTCATGGAGAAGAATTTATTATACATAGGGATGATTCCGACCTAATCTTAAGCATATCAAAAGTCCCTCTTTATCATCCCGACGGTTCCCGTAAAGGTCTTATCGTGATGGGAAGAGATGTTACCGAGCTAAAAGAAACTGAAAAGTTATTAAGAAAATCAGAAAAGCTCGCGGTAGTCGGACAACTGACAGCTGGAATTGCCCATGAAATTCGAAATCCGCTCACTTCTCTAAAAGGCTTTTTAACATTACTACTCCCTGAAATAAATGAGGAAAATAAATGGTATGTCGATGTGATGTTAAGCGAAATTTCACAAATGGAATCTATCACGAGTCAATTTATGGCAATGTCTAAACCACAAGTATTGTCTATGCAAACTTGTAACATACAAACTTTAATTGAAGAGGTAGTCACATTTATTTTACCGACTGCTATTATGCATAGTGTTCATATCATTATGGATCACTTTGATTACAAACATGATATTCAATGTGATGGTAACCAATTAAAACAAGTTTTCATAAATATATTAAAAAATTCTATAGAAGCAATGCCAAATGGCGGAAATATTTTAATACAAACAAAACCAGTAGAAGATTCCTTTATCTTAATACGCATTATGGATGAAGGTTGCGGTATCCCAGAAAATCGTATCTCTCGTTTAGGTGAACCATTTTATAGTTTAAAAGAAAAAGGCACAGGACTAGGTTTAATGATATGTTACAAAATAATTGAAGAACATCATGGTAAATTACACATTTCAAGCGAATTAAATAAAGGTACTATCGTTGATATTCAGTTGCCACTTTCTTCATCTCATCTTGCAATCCAGTCTTAAATAAAAAAGAAGCATCTGCTAATCGTTAGCAGATGCTTCTTTTTTTAAAATGCTTTGTCATACCACTCTTTTGCTTTTTCTACTTCACCCATTGTTAATTGATGCCCTCGATTTTCCCAATGCATTGTTACATTTGCATTTGCATTTTCTAATAATACCTTCAATTCCTCTGACTCTGCTGATGAACAAATTGGGTCATTTGTCCCAGCAGCAATAAACACAGATTTCCCTGCTAAATTTGCTAATTGCATTCCTCTTCTAGGTACCATTGGGTGATGAAGCACAGCACCTTTTAATGCATTCTCGTAATGGAATAATAAGCTTGCTGCGATATTTGCTCCATTCGAATAACCGATAGCTACAATGTTGTTTCTATCAAATTCATATTCTTTAGCCGCTTCATCTAAAAATTCATTTAATTCCTTCGTACGGAAAATTAAATCCTCTTCATCAAAAATGCCCTCTGCTAATCGGCGGAAGAAACGCGGCATCCCATTCTCTAACACATTTCCCCTAACGCTTAATACCGCCGATTCCGGATCAATTATTTCTGCAAGTGGTAGTAAATCTAATTCATTACCACCTGTGCCATGAAGTAATAACAACACTGGTTTTGACGTATCTTTTCCTTTTTGAAAAACATGTTTCATCATAATCCTTTTCCCCTTTCAATCACTTTAATCTAAATTTCTCACTTCAAATGGTAAAAGCGTTTGTTCAATCTGTTTTCTATGTTGTTCATATTGTTCCGGTAACTTTAATTCCTCACCCATCGTCTCTAACGATTCATCATGAGCGAAACCAGGAGGATCTGTTGCAATTTCAAATAAGATTTCACCATGTTCTCTAAAATAAATCGCGTTAAAATAATTTCGGTCTTGTACAGGAGTTACGTGATATCCAAAACGAGACACATGCTCTTTCCAGTCTAGCTGATCAGCATCGTCACTCGCTCTCCAAGCAATATGATGAACTGTACCAACGCCCATTTGGCCACGACCAATTGTTGATAATTTCAAATCAATAATATTTCCAATGTCAGCAGAAGAACGGAATCGAACAAATTCACCCTCTTCTCCAATTTTCTCAAGACCCATAATATGTTCTAACAATTCAGCTGTTTTTTGAGGCTGTGCAGATAAAAGAACAGCACCTCCAAACCCTTTAATTGCTACTTCTGGTGTAACTTCTCCAAAACTCCAATTATTTAATTCGCCTTCTTCTCTTTCAACTAATTCTATATGCAAACCATGCGGATCATCAAATTCTAAATACTGCTCTCCAAAACGAGTCATTTTTGTATACGAAACATCGAATTTTTCTAATCTATTTTCCCAAAACTCCATTGCACCTTTTGGTACAACGTAAGACGTAATTCCTACTTGACCGTCGCCAATAATACCTTGACGAGCACCTGCCCATGGGAAGAACGTAATAATTGTTCCGGGCTTTCCTCCTTCATTTCCAAAATAAAGATGGTACGTACCTGGATCATCAAAATTCACTGTTTGTTTCACTAAACGTAACCCTAATACACCAGCATAAAAATCTACATTTTCTTGTGGATTCCCTACAATCGCTGTAATGTGATGGATTCCCATTGTTTTCTTTTCCATTTCTTCCACTCCTTTTTTATTTCATTATAAAAATTCTTTTACATTTAAATTCATTATTCATTTTGTCCATGCTACAAAGTAAAATCCGTCATTATAATTTTATCTCGAATTCGAGATATCGATTATAAAATTACGCATTAGTGTCTAACCTATAGAAATCATCTCGAATTCGAGATAATCTACAAAAAAACATTTGTTCAATCTATAATTATAATAAACCTTGATTTAGAATGTTATTTATCTCGAACTCAAGATTTATTATAAGTTACTTATTTTTTATTGTCAATAAGTCCTTACTTTCATTTTACATGTAAAAAGAGTAAACGCTATTCATCGTTTACTCTTTTTGCAAATCATTTCATTTCTTCTTCCAGTACTGCTTCCATCTCATTAAATTCACGATAAACTGCCTTAACGGGTTCTTTCGTTAATAAACTTACAACGATAACAGTTAATAAACTACAGAAGAATCCAGGTACCATTTCATACATAATTGCTTTTAAACTTGGAATTTGTACCCATGCTATAACAACTACTGCACCAACAATCATACCTGCAAGAACGCCCCATTTATTCGTCCTTTTCCAATATAAACTTAATAAAATGGCTGGTCCGAATGCTGAACCAAATCCAGCCCAAGCATAACCTACAAGTGTTAAAATTGTATCACTTGGATGATACGCTAAAACAACTGCGATCATAGCTACTACTAATACTGACAATCTACCGATAAATACAAGTTCTTTGTCACTTGCGTTACGACGGAAAAATGTTTTATAGAAGTCTTCCGTTACTGCACTTGAAATAACAAGTAATTGTGAGGAAATACTACTCATAATCGAAGCCAAAATAGCTGATAATAAAAATCCTGTAATGTACGGATGGAATAAAATATTTGAGAATGTTACAAAGACCATTTCTGGGTCTTGTAATGTCGCATTATTTTTAGCATAATAAGCGATACCAATTAGACCAGTAAGCATTGCACCTATAATTGAAATCGTCATCCAACCGATACCGATTCTACGAGAAGTCTTTAAATCTTTAATAGAGGTGATTGCCATAAAACGGACAATAATATGCGGTTGACCAAAATACCCAAGTCCCCATGCTAAAAATGAAATAATGCCAAGTATTGTGGTCCCTTTAAACATATCTAAATGCGATGCATCGACTTGTTTAATCGTATTAAATGTTTCTGTTACACCACCTACATCCGTAAAAGCAACAATTGGCACTAGTACAAGCGCAATAAACATAATACAACCTTGTACAAAGTCCGTCCAGCTTACGGCTAGAAAGCCACCGAATAGTGTATACGCAACAACGACACCCACTGTTACAAATAAACCAATTTTATAATCCAGGTTGAAAGAATTTTCAAACAAACGTCCACCTGAAACTAAACCAGCCGACGCATAAAATGTGAAAAATACTAAAATGACGATAGCGGAGACAAAACGAAGTATTTTCGTACGATCTTTAAACCGATTCTCGAAAAAGTCTGGAATTGTAATTGAATCATTTGCCACTTCTGTATACGTTCGTAAACGTGGGGCAATGATTAAATAGTTTGCATAAGCACCTATTAATAAACCTATCGCAATCCATACACTTGATAATCCTGTTGCATACATCGCACCAGGTAATCCCATTAGCATCCAACCACTCATGTCAGAAGCACCAGCTGATAAAGCTGTAACTGCTGGACCGAGTCCCCTTCCACCTAACATATAATCTGATAAATCGGATGTCTTCTTATAAGACCAATATCCGATATACAACATACCTGCCATATAAATAGCAAGCGAAACCATAATTTCAATCTTCACCAAATCTCTCCCTTATTCCATAAGCCATTCAAAATTTCGAAAAATGACTTTTTCTATTTTCTTGTTTTCGCTTATGGTTCCCTACCTTAACAAACATTTTTTGTTCTTTCAAGTGAACGAGCACTTTTTACTACATGTGAAAACCTTTATAAACGCCTTTATCCCAGTGGATTACAATGATTTTTCAAGAAATTAAAGTAATAATATTCAGAAGATTAAACAGTGTTTTTTCACACCTTATTTTCATTCGTTTACCCGATAAATTTTAAAAGAAAAAGCCATACAAATGTATGACTTTTAGCTTATTGACGTCTCAATTTTCGCTTTCTCTACATATACTTTACGAAATTTCATATAGCATCCAATACGCCAAGGTACTATATAACAAACCGCAAGAGTATAGAAAAGAATGCCGATTGACTTTGGATCTAAACCTTGTAAATGTCTTCTAAAATAAGCACGTAAAAGAACGATAACTAAAAATGTAGCAATAAAAGCGATACTTTTTTTTGCATAAATTTGACCATCTTCTCTGACTTCATACCCACTTAAAATAATAAGTGGAATTGACAATAACAGTCCGATCCCAGCAGCTATACCAATTTGCCAATCAGCAAGTTGTATCGGTGCAGCATATAAAGAAAAACCTGGTAATAAGAAAAATAATGGCAATAGTAGTCGTCTTCCTTTATTATTAATTGGTCGATTCATAGAGCGCATGCGTCTAAATATAACGAGCCCTATGACGAGTAAAAAAATTGTAATACTGTAAGAACCTTGCTGCAAGTGAATCTCTCCCTAAAAATAGTCATTTTTAAAATACTTCCCTATTATACTCCTAATTTTTCCAAAAATATGATTATTCCTTTAAAAAATCTTACATATCAAATATACTTTTAGGTTTGATTTACTATAGGAAACAATTCCGAAAGAGGAACTACTCTCCCCACCTCATCTTTAAACACAATATGCTCTCTCGTTAAATGGCGCGGGCTCTTCACTCCGGCTGCCGCTGCTAATGAAAATAAACTATATCTCATACTAATAATATAATTCATGACTCGCCACTTCTTCTCATACGGATCTAACGCTTTTTGATAATGCGGATTCGTCGTAGCTACACCAGATGGACATTGGCCAGAATTACATTGAAGAGCCATAATACAGCCGCTTGCCATCATAAATCCGCGGGCTGAACTTACAGCATCCGCTCCAATCGCTAAAGCGATCGCCACTTTATCTGGTGTGATTAATTTACCCGATGCAAATACTTTAAACTTGTTACGCACACCATAATAATTTGCTGTATCGATAAATGTAAGTAATGCTGGAATAAGTGGCAGTCCCATACAATCTGCCATCGATTTATACGTTGCCCCTGATCCGCCTTCTGAACCGTCTATTGTAATAAAATCTGGGTAAATGTTTAGTTCTTTCATTGTTTTTATTAAATCTTCCAAAGGCTCCTGCTGACCAATTACAATTTTCATTCCAACTGGTTTACCGCCGCTTTCTTGCAACTGTTGAATAAAATAAAGTGTATCCGCTGCATTCTTTAAAAATGAAAATCGATTCGGTGAATTAATCGTCTCTCCCTTTCTGACGTTGCGAACAGAAGCAATTTTCTCATTTACTTTTTGTCCCTCTAGATGACCACCACGTATTTTAGCACCTTGCCCAAATTTCAATTCGAATGCTCTAATATTACTTTCTTTCGCTTTCTCCATGAATTTTCCCATTGAAAAATTACCGTCCTCATCACGGTATCCAAATAACCCTGGACCAATTTGCGCAACGATATTCGCTCCTGTATGTAAATGTTCTGGAATAACGCCACCTTCACCAGTATTAATCCACGATCCGCCTGCCATTTTTGCTCCAAAACCACTCGCTAAAATATAATTTTCTCCAATCGCGCCGTAAGAAGTCGCAGATGCACCAAACATGCCATGTAGCTTCCACGGATATTTACGGTTCTCACCGACTATAATTGCATCTTCTTCTTCATACAGCCAAAGATTCGTTGTATCCGCTGTCAATTTTTCTCTTCTTGAAAATAACCCTTCTTTATGAATCACGTACTTTTTACCTTCCCGCTCTTGCGTGAGATTCACACTTAATTCCTCAGTTAATATTGGAAATAATGTATTAGCAATATAATAGCCAGAAGATTCAAAATCTCGTTTTGATCCAAAACCAAGTATTTCAGAGCGATATTTCGCTAAAAACATAACACTTTGAAAATCATAACGTGAGAAAGGCTTTCCATCCGTATCATGATCAAACCAATATTGTCGAAATTCAGGCCCTATCTTTTCCAGTAAGTAGCGCATTCTTCCTAAGTACGGATGTAACTTTAAAATAGAATGATGTGTTCGTTTTTTTATAAAAAATGTAATGATAAAAAAGACGATTAAAAGCAACATTAAAAATAGTAATATACTAATAATAACGAGTAGCGTTTCACTCATCCCGCTTCCCCCTATGAAATCCCATAATAAAAGGAGAACACTCGATGTGCTCTCCTTTTATCTTTATTCATACTAACGTAGCAAGATGCTCTTTCGCGTCATATTCAACTAAACTTTCAGCATGTTTAATTCGATGAACAAAGTCTGGATTAGCAATTAACGGTCTGCCAAATGCCACTACATCAATCGTTCCTTCTTGCAACGCTTCTTCGGCCTCTTTCGGATTTAAATTACCAACCCCTACAATCGTACCATCCCAATATTTTCTTACTAGTTGATGAAAATTCTTTCCGTCAGCAATCTCTTGCGTATAGTTCATCGTTGAAGGATGTATCATCGTTAATCCAACTTCTTTGAACATATTTACGAACGTTTCAATTGCAAGCTCAGGGTTTTCCCACATATAAGCAGGATTATCACCTTTGAAAGCAGAGAAACGAAGAAGTGTTTTATTAGCTCCAACAGCTTCTATTACAGCCGCCGTTACTTCTTTCATAAACGTTAACCTTTGTTTTAAATTACCGCCATATTTATCTGTTCGCTTATTCGCAAACTCATACGTAAATTGATCGATTAAATATCCGTGTGCACCGTGAATTTCTACTCCATCAAATCCAGCTTCGATCGCATTTTTCGCAGCTTGTGCGTATTGACCGATCACTTCTTGTATTTCTTCTAACGTCATTGCTTCTGGCGTATCAAACGGTTTACGAAAACGTGGAACATTTCCCTCTGCAGCGATAGCAGATGGTGCTTGCGGCATTTGACCACCAATTATTTCATGATGACTCATACGCCCAACATGCCATATTTGAGCAATAATCGTCCCGCCTTCTTTATGTACTGCCTCTGTAACAGGTTTCCAAGAATTGATTTGTTCTTGTGTATAAATACCTGGTACTCCTGGGTTCCCTTTTGCTCTCGGACTAATGACAATTCCTTCTGTAATAATTAGTCCAATTCCATCCGCAGCACGTTTTCTGTAGTATTCCACTACATCAGCGCCAACTACTCCAGTCTCATTATCTGCAAAGCATCTTGTCATCGGTGCCATTGCTATACGATTACGAAGAGACCAAGCTCCAATTTGAATTGGATCAAACAACTTTGTTTCTTCAACGTTTTCAAAAGATCCACCAGCGTTTACATTTGTTCCTTCATAAATACTCGCTGCTTTATTACTTGAACTTGTCATCTTTTTTCCCCCTAAAAAATCTTACTATAATCGCATCATACTTACTTTTAGATAGTAACGTCAATTTTTACGACTTTACAATAAAACATTCGAATATCAAAAAAATAAAATGCTATAAATAATATTAAAAAGGTTTCCTTAGAAGGAAACCTTTTTTGTTGAACATATATGGCTGTCAATTCATTTATCTCTTTAATATAAAAAATACCTTATCAATAGAAGTGAATATGGTTCAGTATTCTTCTAAAAATAATAACTTATATACCTAAAACAATGAAAGCCCTACCTCTCTTTCATCCTTACGGCTCCTCGTCCGTGCCAGTGTGAATCAGGATTGCAAAAATCAAGTAACTATTTTATCGAAGTATTCAATTAAACTTCGAACATTCATAAATGAAATTTAAAAATAAAAATGGATTTGATTGTAGTAATAACAATAGAGGTAATGCTCTAAAAGTGGTGTGAAAGAGTTGAATGTCTTTGAAATGATAAATTTTCTATAATTATGTTCCCAAAAAATTCAAAATCTTTTTTGGGATATAATACATTATTTGTAATGAACCTTAACAAAAGCTTTTTATCTGATTTTCTGTGATACCTTCAATTAATCCCAGTTCACTAATCAAAAATTCATATGCGTTATCTAACATCTTCTTTTCGCTTGCATTAAGTGCTTTTTCTTTCTGTATACGCATTAAATCACGCACAACTTCAGCACCTTCTTGCATTTTACCCGTCTTTATTTTATCAGTGTTCAATTTATACCTTTGTTTCCACGTAAGTAATCTATCTGATTCCCCATGTTGAAAAATATGCATTATGTGTGCTAATGCGGTTATATCCGTAACTGGTCGTATATTCGAATTCAATATTCTCCCTGCTGGAATCATTAGTTCCATATTACTAGCCGACATTTTTATAACATAATACTGTTGTTTTTCTCCTGAGACTTCCTTCTCTTCTATGGCTTTAATTATACCTGCTCCCTGCATTGGATAAACAATGTTATCGCCAATTTGAAACAAATAATCCACCTCCATATATGGTAACCTTCTCAAGCTTAACATACTTTTAGTTTTTTAGCAAAATTTTTATTTTATCATAAAATTATTTTACACGTCAATACTTCAGAAGCAAGAAATTAAATTTACATAATACACTATAAAAACCCGCAATTTTATTAACGGTTCCACAAACATCCATTCTCTTTTAACATAAAAACACATCACTACATTTGAGTAGTAATGTGTTTTTGATAAGGCATAGATAAAGATCTACTTTTCCGTCTATATACTAACCTGCTTACTAACTATTTCCCTCGCTAAAAGAAAACTCATAATCACTTGCGCTGCTACTCTACTCGTCATATCCCTGAAATCAAGAGTTGGATCAATCTCTACTATATCCATCCCTTGAACGAGCGGTTCTTTACCAAGGAATTCAATCGCATCTAGTAAAGTCGTACTATCCATTCCACCAGGCCCAATTGCTGGACAACCTGGTGCAAACGCTTGGTCTAGTACATCCATATCAAGAGAAATATAAATAGAAGTCACACCTTGTTTTCTTAATACTTCAATACTTTCCGTGATAATATCTTTTATTTCTCGCTCTCGTACGTCTTTCATTGTATACACTGTTACGCCATGCTCTATTGCATATTCATGGTACGCACGTGCATTAGAAAAATTACGAATTCCAATTTGAACAAGTTGTTTTCCTGTAATGACATCATTTTCTAGTAAACTACGGAATGGTGTACCATTTGACGGGCCTCCATCATCTAAATTACGTAAATCATGATGAGCATCAAATTGAATAATTCCGACCTTTCCTTTACTGTTTGCAAAGCCTGTTATACTCGGAAAACTAATCGAGTGGTCACCACCAAGAACGATTGGTATGATGTTCGGATTTACTTTCGTTACATGACCAACTGTTTTCGCAATTCGGTTATGACTTTCTTTTATATCCGTCACATGCATCGTAATATCGCCGCAATCATATAAGACACTTTCTTTCATATCGTGTTCTTCTGTAATTGCATATGTGCTGTATGCATCTAACATCGCACGAATTGTTTTTGGAGCAAAACTTGCTCCTGAATGACTAATAGATGGTTTAGAAAGGGGTGCTCCAATTAAGGCAGCACCGAATATTTCTACGCCTTCCTCCCAATCTTTAATCATCTCACTCCATTTTGTCACTTCACGATCAATAAACTTTGCATTTTTCTTTAAATAGTGGCCGTGCTCCACGATTGTTCACCTCTTGTATATGCAATATTACCATTCTTCCATACTGTATTTACATGGCTTACACCGTAATGGTACGGTACGTAAGCATAATTGTAAGCATCCCATAAAACTAAATCTGCCTTACGACCAACTCTAATTTTCCCAGCTACATCACCACGGTTAATGGCATATGATGAGTTAACCGTTACGGCATTCCACACTTCTTCTGGTGTCATTTTCAGTTTTAGCATCGCAATGCTCATAATAAGCTGAATATTTTCAGTTGGACAGCTACCTGGGTTAAAGTCTGTAGCTAACGCAACTGCAACACCTTCATCAATCATTTTACGACCACGAGCAAAGCTTTCTTTATTTAAATAGAAAGTTGTTCCTGGTAATAACGTTGCTACTGTATTCGAATTTGCAAGCATTTCAATCCCTTTATCAGAAGCGCCAACTAAATGGTCCGCTGATGCTGCACCAATTTCTGCCGCTGCTTCCGCACCACCAAGAGGGTCGATTTCATCTGCATGAATTTTCACATCAAAGCCAAGCTCTTTCGCTTTTAATAAAAACTCTTTTGACTCTTCGACAGAGAACACACCTGTTTCACAGAAAATATCAACGAACTCCGCTAATTGCTTCTCTTTCATTTCTGGTAGTAGGTCTAACATCCATTGTAAAAATTCTTTCGATCTACCTTTATATTCTTTCGGAACTGCATGAGCACCTAAAAATGTGGAAACTAAATCAATCGGATGCTCTTTTTGTAATTGTGCAGTTGCCTCTAATTGTTTCCATTCCGTCTCATCATCTAATCCGTAACCGCTCTTCGCTTCTACAGTAGTAACTCCGAAAGATAGCATACGGTCTAAATGGAATTTCGCTTTTTGAACAAGCTCTTCCTTCAACGCCTGTTTCGTTGCATTTACAGTTGAAAGAATACCTCCACCTTGTTCTAAAATTTCTAAGTACGGAACTCCTTGTAATTTTAGTGCGATTTCATTTTCGCGAGATCCACCAAATACAAGATGAGTATGCGGGTCGACAAGACCAGGAGAAACCATTTTTCCGCCGCAATCAATAACTTCTTTCGCCTGAAGTCCTTTCGCTTCTTCCGCTGTTCCAACGAAAGTGATTACATCATTTTCAATTCCAACCACACCGTTTTCGATAACAGGAAGCGTGTTCATCGCTTCCCGTCTTAACAAGCCATCTTCTTGATCCATTGTTAGTAATTGACCGATATTTATTAGTAAAGTGTCCAGCATGTTTTCTCCCCCTTATTTCATCATTGGAATGTTAACGCCTTTTTCTTTCGCAGTTTCCACTGCTAAGTCATACCCTGCATCAACGTGACGAACAACACCCATACCAGGGTCAGAAGTTAATACGCGCTCAATACGTTTTGCTGCTGCTTCTGTTCCATCTGCAACAATAACCATTCCAGCGTGAAGTGAATAACCCATACCAACGCCGCCACCGTGGTGAACAGATACCCAACTCGCACCGTTTACACTATTAATTAATGCATTTAAAATTGGCCAGTCTGCTACTGCATCACTACCGTCTTTCATCGCTTCTGTTTCACGGTTTGGAGATGCTACTGAACCGCAATCTAAATGGTCACGACCAATAACGATTGGTGCTGATAATTCACCATTTGCCACCATTTCATTAATGATGCGGCCAAACTTCGCACGCTCACCGTAACCTAACCAACAAATACGTGATGGAAGTCCTTGGAACTCCACTTGTTGACGCGCCATACGAATCCAGTTACATAAATGCTCATTGTCAGCGAATTCTCGTAAAATTACTTCATCTGTTTTATAAATATCTTCTGGATCACCAGAAAGAGCTACCCAGCGGAATGGTCCTTTTCCTTCACAGAATAATGGACGAATAAATGCTGGAACAAATCCCGGGAAATCGAAAGCATTTTTCAAACCTTCATCAAAAGCAACTTGTCGAATGTTATTTCCATAATCAAATGTAATTGCGCCTTTTTCTTGCATCGCAAGCATTGCTTCTACGTGCTTTGTCATGCTTTCTTTTGATAATTGTACGTAACGTTCTGGGTCTTCTTCACGAAGTTTCGCTGCCTCTTCTAACGTATAACCTACTGGAATATAACCGTTTAATGGATCATGAGCAGATGTTTGGTCCGTAACTAAGTCAGGGATAATATTACGATTTACTAACTCAGGTAAAATTTCTGCTGCATTACCTAATAATCCAATTGAAATAGGCTCTTTCTTCTCTTTATACTCGTTTGCAATAGCCAATGCTTCTTCTAATGATTCTGTATACTTATCACAATATCTCTTTTCAATACGACGATCGATGCTGCGCTTATCTACATCAATCGCAATGACAACACCGCCATTCATCGTTACAGCAAGAGGTTGTGCACCACCCATACCACCTAAACCAGCAGTAAGTGTTAATGTACCTTTTAATGAACCATCGAAATGTTGACGAGCTGCCTCACCAAATGTTTCATATGTTCCTTGTAGAATCCCTTGTGTTCCAATGTAAATCCAGCTACCAGCTGTCATTTGTCCGTACATCATAAGTCCTTTTTTCTCTAGTTCTCGGAAGTGATCCCAATTCGCCCATTTTGGTACTAAGTTTGAGTTCGCTAATAGAACGCGCGGCGCGTCTTCATGCGATTTAAAAATTGCTACTGGTTTTCCTGATTGAACAAGTAACGTTTCATCGCTTTCTAACGTTTTTAATGAATCTACGATTGCATTGTAGCTTTCCCAATTACGAGCTGCACGGCCAATTCCGCCATATACAACTAATTCTTCTGGTTTTTCAGCTACCTCAGGATCTAAATTGTTCATTAACATTCGAAGTGCTGCTTCTTGCACCCAACCTTTTGTTTGTAACTCTGTACCTCTTGGCGCGCGAATTGTTTGTTGTACTTTTTCCATTTCAATCTCTCCCTTTTCTCATTTTATAGTGCTGCGTTTACATCTAATCTTTCTTTTATCGAATAATTCGTTTTTAACCAATGTGCAATATTTTCAATATCCGTTGAGAATATGCGGTCATTTGTAATAGAAGGTACTTGCTGACGCCCTTGATGGTAGAAACTCTTCGTCACTGTACTCATATTTTCAATTCCGCGATATTCTGCCGCTTGCATCGCACAAATCATCTCAATTGAAAGAACACGTCTTGCATTTTGAATAATTTGATGTGCATGGCGTGAAGCAATTGTTCCCATACTTACATGATCTTCCTGGTTAGCTGACGACGGGATTGAATCTACACTCGCTGGATGTGCTAACGTTTTATTTTCAGAAACAAGTGACGCTGCTGCATACTGCATAATCATTGCACCAGACTGAAGTCCTGGTTCTGGACTTAAAAATGGAGGTAAATCATTTAATTGCGGATTTACTAAACGCTCAATACGACGCTCTGAAATATTTGCAAGTTCTGCCATCCCTACTTTTAAGAAGTCCATCGCAAATGCAATTGGTTGACCGTGGAAGTTACCACCTGAAATTACTTTTTCTCCGCCATCAAAAATAAGTGGGTTATCTGTCGCTGCATTCATTTCAATTTCTAGCTTTTCTTTCACATAATTTAAAACTTGCCAAGAAGCACCGTGTACTTGCGGGATACAGCGAAGTGAATAGGCATCCTGTACACGTAGTTCTCCTTGTTTTGTTGTTAACTTACTATCATGAAGAATGTCACGAATTCTGCTTGCTACATCCACTTGCTCTTTATAACCACGTGCTTTATGAACATTTTCATCAAATGCATCAATAATGCCTTGTAACCCTTCAATTGTCATCGAAGCAATTAATTCAGCTTGATACGCCGTTGCTTCTGCTTCTATATAAGAAAGAACTCCTTGCGCTGTCATCGCCTGCGTACCATTAATTAATGCAAGACCTTCTTTCGCTTCAAGTTCAATCGGCTCAAGACCTTCTTCTGTAAGAGCAACCATTGCATGAACGCGTTTCCCCTTATAGAACACTTCACCTTCGCCTAATAATACGAGCGCAAGATGAGATAAAGGTGCTAAATCTCCACTCGCACCAAGCGAACCTTGTTGCGGGACAACTGGGTGAATTTTACGATTTACAAACTCAAGAAGCATATTTACAACAAGCGGTCTTACGCCTGATACTCCTTTAAGCATCGTGTTTGCTCGTAAAATTAACATTCCGCGCGATACTTCTTCCGGGAATGGATCACCTATCCCACATGCATGTGACTGAATTAAATTATGTTGAAGTGCCTTTACATCATCTTTTTGAATTAGCACATCACTAAACTTTCCAAATCCAGTTGTAATACCGTAAACGACTTTTCCGTCCTCTACAATTTTCTCAACTACTTCGCGGCACTCCGCTACCTTTTGCATACTAGTTGGACAAGCTGTTACACCTTCTCCTTCAAGTAATAACCTCTTCATTTCTTCAACTGTCAATGTATGTCCTGTTAACGTAATCATCATTTTTCCTCCTTAAAAAGGCAAAAGGGGACCTTATCTTTTTAAGACAGACTTCTGTCCTAAAAAAAGTAAGGCCCCCTTCTAACTAATAGACTATGGGCAAATCATATGTGATTAATTCCTAAACCAATCGCCTCATGCTCAGATCCTTTTACAGGTGCACCAATCGTTCCATATAATGCAACAGCAACCCATTCGCCTTCTTTTTTTCCGTCGTATGGTGTACCGCGCACAATCGCAAACCGAAGTCCTACTGTACGAAGAACGTCTGCTAACTGAATTTGACCTCTCGTCACTCCGTACAAAGCTTCCATAATTGCATGATAAAGTGCATGTGTTTCTCTGTAAACATCTGTTTCAATAACTTGGTTGCTCTTAGCCGCTGTTTCCATTGCTGCGACAACCTTTTGCGAATTCATCGAACCCACTTTCCCCGTACAATACTTCCAACCTTTCGGAATGGATAATACAGGACTTTCATTTTCATCCGCAAGTGCCAACAGCATGGCCATACGACCAATTCGATGTGTTCCTTGAAGAAGCATGTGACTCTCTCATTTCTTTTGAATTATTTGAATATTACTTAATTTAAGAATATATGAAGACGGTTAAATCGTCAATAGTTTAAACTCACATTCAAACAATTTTTTCATCCCCTCCATTTGTGTACACAAATTATTTACACAATTTTTCCAAGCATGCTATAGTCTCACTAACAGATGCAAAAGGGCGAGATTTCAATGACGAAGCGAAAAGATATTCATTTTCGAATTGAAGAAAAATTACTTGCAAGGTTTGAAGCTGCACTCCATTACGAAGGTTTAAAGAAAACCGACGTATTAACACATGCGATTCAGCAATTTTGCACGAAGGTGGAATGTGAAAAAATGAACGATGTAAAACGTCAATATAACGTTAGCAACCATTTACAAACACGCATAGACACACATGTACATTACGAAGAAAAACACGTAGATTTAGATACGATTGTCATTAAACATTTACAACTTCAAGGGGAAGAAAACATATTAGAGGTTGGATGTGCTAGTGGAAAATTCCTTTCCCTTTTACAAACAAATGGTCATAAAGGCCCATTAACCGGATTGGATCAATCCGAAGCTATGCTTGCTGAGGCTGCTAAGACAAATAACTTAATAGAATGGAAACGAGGGGATGCTAGTAAACTCCCTTTCAAAACAAATTATTATGACCTAATAATTGCAAGACATATGTTATATCACATGAAAGATGTTGAAAAAACAATTCAAGGATTCCATAAAGTAATTCGTCCCGGCGGCTCACTTTTAGCTACAACAAATTCTAGCGTTACACTACCTCGTACAGTTGAAATGTGTAACCGCATGTTAGACGCATTTGATTTACCGAAAACAACATCATCAGTCACTCCATTTTGTTTAGAAAACGGTAAAGAGATATTACAATCCGTTTTTCCAACTGTTGAAGAAACAGTTATTCATAATGCGCTCGTTTTTCATCATGCTACTCCAATAGTAAACTATATTTCTAGCATGTTTCCATCGCTAAATATACCTGATAATACATATCTTCACGCGGAAATGAAGGAATGGCTAAAAGAAGAAGTAGAAAATGAATTATCACTTCATAACAGTATATGGCGCGATCCGAAAACGTTAGCAATTTATCGATGTCAAAAAGAAAAAAGCTAGCATTTGCTAGCTTTTACACGTTTTCTCGTAAAAGTTTCTCCATTACTACATTGCCTTTACCACCATAAAAATTGGTATTATGTTCGTCTGCCACTCCAAAATAAGAGGCAATTGCTATTCCGAATGGTACAAATGCATGCCCTTGTGCTGTAATGATATTTGAGTGTTGCACAACTTCTTTATACACGAAATTTTCTATTGGAAAACAATCGAACTTTTGATAATCTATAGTCGCAGTATAAGAAATCCCCTTAAATAAGCCCGCTTTTGCTAGCGCATACGGTCCAGCGCAAATTGCCGCCACTAATTTTTCTTGTTTATGAAATTGACGAATGATTGAAAAAAGAGATTTTGCATCTTCCAACTGTACTTCTTCTCCACCTGGAATAAGTATCCCCTCATACTCATCTACACGTACTTTACTTACTTCTATATGTGGCTGCACTTGCAACCCAGTTTCACTTATAATCACTTCTTTTGTTAAGCCCGCTGTTATGATTTCATACTTCGTTTTCAGCAATGCCGTTGCTACTGTTATTTCAAACTCTGCAAATGTTGGGTATACAAATAAAAGTATTTTTTTCATAGCCCTCTCTCCTTTAACCAGTCCATAAAATATACCTCTAAATCGTTCACTGTTAATCTATTCGTGTCCACATAATTTACAGGAAATTGTTTATACCAGTCTTTTTCAGTTTCTACTAATTTAAATTGCTCCTCAAACGTACTTCTGTTTCTTGTTCTATCATTATTTTTTCTATCATATACATTCTTCTTCGTAACATCTAAGTAAAAAATCGCATCCGAACGGCATTCTCTTAATTCATATAATTCATCTTTCAATTCAGCTTCTATATCCCACTCTTCCCCTATAATCGTTGGATAAAAGAGTGTAAAAAACTCAATATCTTCTGGTCCGCGATCAAAAATTACGACTGAATCTTTCACATTTTGAAACTCCTTAATTTTTGCTTCCATAAACATTTTTTGATTCATAATAAACCCTACTTTTGAATTCATATCTAAATTCAATTTTTTTCGCTTCTCTACAATTGGATATGGATTTTCATTTATAACTCGAAACCCTCTCTTTTCTAATCTTTTTGCTAATGTTGTTTTTCCGCTAGCCATCGGCCCTTGCAGTGAAATTACGTATGCCACGCCTATCATTCCCTTACACTTTAGTACACCTATAATATACAGAATTTTGAAAACTCTCAACATTATATATATCATCTTGTTTCTTATTCTTATCTAACTTATAATGAAAAATAGAGATTATGACGGACGCATCAATAATGTAAGCTTGGAAATCCAAGCTTACATTATTTTTTGCTTTCCCTTTTCTAATAAAAAGAGTATACTATATTAGAACGTATGTTCTTAATAATTACATACAGTAAGGAGATAGAACAATGGTATACGACACAAAAGCAATTTCTTGGAATGAATCTTTAAAACAACTTCAACGCCGCTATACAAACAAACAAGTTGACCGAAAAGAATTTGAGGATATTGAACTGATGGAATTCTTCCGCGATAACGACTACATTTCTTTACCTACACATATAAGCGGCCTATCAAAAACACGTTTTACTTCTTACTCTATTTTCACAACTGAAGATAAAGATCGTAAAGTTGGCACACTTATTATTGAGTATGTTGAAGACGATAATAATAATTTATGTGTTGAACAACTATACTTCGTTTAAACTATAACGCTTGGTCAAAATGACCAAGCGTTCTTGCTTTCTATGAATCTCACTGTATATAATATGAATAAAAGAAAACCGCTATCATTAAGGGGGGGATATGCTTGCTCGAAGGATGGTTCAGTTGGTTCATTGTATTATGGACGGTTATTTTATTAGGGCTTATGTCTATCGGTGGATACTTTATGTTCAGAAAATTTTTAAAACGTTTACCAAAAGAAGACGGCATGTCCATTCTAGATTGGGAAGAACACTACATAAATAAAACGAGACATTTATGGGCTGACGAACAAAAACAATTGTTAGAAGAGCTTGTAAGTCCTGTTCCAGAACTATTTCGCGATGTTGCAAAATCAAAGATCGCTGGAAAAATCGGGGAACTTGCATTACAAGAAAATGCCTCTCAAATTACACAAGACTTAATTATTAAAGGATATATCATTGCCACACCAAAGCGTGATCATAAATTTTTAATAAAAAAACTACAAGAAAAAAAGATTGATTATTCTAACTATCAATCTTTACTCGCAAAGTAACTCCATATTATTTTCGATAAAAAGACAGCGCCTTTGACGCTGTCTTTTTATTTGGTACATATACAGTTTTTAAGTTAGCTTCATATCTTTTTCATTATAAAAACCATCTTCTTTTTCCATTTCCTTCTGTAATTTCGTAAAGGAACGATACATTGCAATTCTCCATGACACAATCATCGCAAACGCTAGTAAGAAGAACATGCCACTAAGTTGTCCTAAATCAAGAGATTGGCTTAAGTATGTTTTAAATACAATCCGCACTACAAGTAGTCCAATTAATATAAAAACAAAGGCTTTTGAACGCTTCAAATAAATCTCTTGTCCTCTAATTTCAAATTTAGATGTTTTAATAAGAAAAATAGAGAAAATCAAACCGACACCAATCGCTTCTAACATTTCTGCTGGAGTTAATCGAAATTCAGGAAAAACATACATCAATGCGCCCGTACTCATAAAAAATGGTGGAAGTATAATTTTTTTCAATGTTGCAGGTTTCTTAGCTGCTTTTAAACGAATAAACATCGCACCGACAGCCATACAAACAGCAACGATACTGGATAAAACAACTATGTTCATATTTTCTCATCCTTTTTTGTGGCTATATGCAAAATATACTTTCATTATATGCTTTTCCGTTAGTATTTCCAACATTTTCGCAGAATAATACTAAAAACCGGTAAAACCACCAAATAAACTTGAGAAATATACGATAATTTTCGTCATCCAGTTAAAGTATAGGAAGACACCCATAACAATCATAATATATCCTCCGATTTTCATGAAGGCCATACTATTTCTTTTAATCCAAGACATTTTCGTAATAAAGAATGACAGTACGAAAAACGGGATAGCAAACCCTAGTATGTAAGCAATCATGTAAATCATTGCTGATTCTGGGTTTGTTGCTGCTAATCCAATTACGGACACTAGAATTGGTCCGGTACATGGCGTCCACCCTGCTGCAAAGGCTAATCCAATTAGTACTGATCCAAAATAGCCACTTGGACGATTTTTAAATGTAAATTTACGGTCTTGCATTAAAAATTTCGGCTTAAACACCCCGACAATAATTAAACCGAACACGATGATAAAGATACCACCTAACTGTCTGATTAAATCTTTATAGTCAGTAAAGATTCCTCCAATAAAACTTGTACCAAATCCAATTGCAATAAATATAATTGAAAATCCAAGTAAGAAAAACGCTGTATGTATCATACTTCTTTTGCGAAGCATTGCATTTTCTTCTTTCAATTCAGAAACCGACATACCTGTTATGTACGATAAAAATGCCGGATAAAGCGGTAAGCAACATGGGGAAATAAATGATAAGAACCCGGCGCCAAACGCTAAAAAAATACTAATATCTTGCATCATTCCACTCCTCTCCCTAAATATTGTAACAAAAACACATAAAAATACTATGAACAATTCGTGAAATCACTTTTACAACGTGGCAATAAGAAAAAACATATTTCCTCACAGTTTCTAATAAAACGTTTTCATTTCCTTCTATTATATAGAAAAAACTCAAATGCATTATGAAACTCCTTTAATTGTTATTAACATAACAAAGGTAACATAGTTTCTCAAATAATTAGCACGCTACTAGTACGTCTATATACATATTGGTTTAAAAAATATTTTTTTCAAATGCTGTCTCTATACAATGCAAAGTTGATTTTATAATACTTCTACTATTAATAATTTCAAGATTATGCATAAATATCATACTTTTATTATTATTCTATAAAATGTCATACTTTTCTTTCATTTGACCCTTTATTTCTAATTTTGTATACTTCCCTCTAGTTATATATTTTCGATACGGAACAACTTCATATAGATGGGAGGAATTTTTCATGCTTCGTTATTCTCTTTTAGTTTTATTAGGAGCGTGTAGTTATGGAATTTTAGCTATTTTTGTTAAGCTTGCATATGCAGAAGGATTTTCACTTGGAGAGGTAATTGGCAGCCAATATTTGTTTGGTTGGATTATTTTGCTTGCTATTACACTTCTATTTTCTAGACATCGCGTTCCTTTAAAGCAAGCATTACTTTTATTCGTTGCAGGAACATCTGCAAGTTTTACCGGAATTTTTTATTATGCCTCATTAAAAACTGTACCAGCTTCTATTGCAATTATTCTTTTATTCCAATTCGTTTGGGTCGGAATTATCATTGAAGCAGTCGTAACAAAAACATTACCTTCAAGAGAAAAAGTTATTTCTGTTATTTTCTTACTTGTAGGGACATTTTTATCAAGTGGTTTACTAGAACAATCAGCAGGTGCTTTCGATACGACTGGAATCATTTTAGGTTTATTATCTGCTGTTACATTCGCAACATACATTTTCGTGAGCGGAAAAGTTGCTGTTGAAGTACCTTCATTACCGCGCGGTGTTCTCTTAATGACTGGTGCTTTAACTTTAGTCATGATTGTATTCCCACCAACATTTATTTTTAATGGTGCCATTTCTCAAGGTCTTTGGAAATACGGTTTAGGATTAGGAACATTTAGTATCGTCATTCCATCTATTGCCTTTACAATCGGGATTCCAAAAATCGGTTCTGGCTTAGCGACTATTCTTGGTGCAGCGGAACTACCAGTTACAACAATTATGTCAGTATTCGTTTTAAAAGAGGCTGTACTATCTTCACAATGGTTCGGTGTATCACTTATATTAATTGGGATTGCAATCCCGCAAATTGCATACGCAATGCGTGGACGTTATCGTAAACATCATACGCATAAAAAAGTCGCAGCATAAAGTGAAACTTTAATTAGTTGAACCAATCGGGCTTTTATGAGATAAACGAGAGAGGATTTCCATTTGAGAATCCTCTCTTTTATTGTTGTATACTTATGGTAAATATTTTGCTTAAGAAAGAAGGCATACTACATGGTATCTATTTCAAATCACCTAAAAGAAAAACTTATTTCCATCCGCCGACATTTACATGAGTATCCAGAACTATCATATGAAGAGTTCGAAACAACAAAAGCAATAAAAAATTGGTTAGAAGAAAAAAACATTACTATCATTGATTCCAATTTAGAAACAGGAATTATCGCTGAAGTATCTGGTAATAAAAACGGGCCAATTGTAGCAGTTCGTGCTGATATTGATGCCCTTCCTATTCAAGAAGAAACACATGTGTCCTATGCATCTAAAGTGCCAGGGAAAATGCATGCTTGTGGACATGATTTTCATACAGCTGCTATTTTAGGTACTGCTTTCTTATTAAAAGAAAGAGAATCTTCCCTAAATGGAACGATTCGCTTCATATTCCAACCAGCTGAAGAAAGTAGTAATGGCGCTTGCAAAGTTATTGATGCTGGACATTTACGTAATGTGCAAGCGATTTTCGGCATGCATAATAAACCTGATTTACCAGTAGGTACAATTGGCATTAAAGATGGTCCACTGATGGCCGGAGTTGATCGATTTGAAATTGAAATTCACGGAGTTGGTACACACGCGGCTGTACCAGATGCTGGCGTAGATCCTATTGTCGCATCCTCTCAACTTGTGATGGCACTGCAAACAATTGTAAGCCGAAATATAAGTTCATCTCATAATGCGGTTGTTAGTGTTACAAATATTCATGCAGGAAATACGTGGAACGTGATTCCTGAAAAAGCTACGTTAGAAGGAACTATTCGCACGTTCCAAGCTGAAACACGTGAAAAGATCCCAGCACTCATGGAGCGTATTATTAAAGGTGTATCTGATGCATTAGGTGTAAAAACGGAATTCCGTTTTTTTTCAGGTCCTCCTGCTGTTCACAACGATAAAGCTCTTACAGACTTATCTACTCACGTTGCCACAAAGATGAATCTTAATATCATCTCGCCTAGTCCGTCAATGGCTGGAGAAGATTTTTCATTTTACCAACAGGAAATACCAGGTTCATTCGTCTTTATGGGAACGAGCGGTACACATGAATGGCATCATCCTGCTTTTACAATTAATGAAGAGGCACTGCCTATAAGTGCCGAATACTTTGCTTTACTAGCCGAAAGAGCACTTAAACAATTCTCATAAAAAAAGCCGTTCAAAGTGCATCTCAGCACCCTGAACGGCTTTTCTTATTAAGTTAAATCACGTTTTAAAAACACAGTATATGAAATACATAAAAATACGAACAAATAAAGTAGTAACATACATGATGCAAACGGGAATGTTACTCCATCAATAAAACTTCCATTCTTTGAAATACTATATAAATCTGTGTTTGCTGGCAATAAATATTTCGCCCAGTTATATCTAGTGGCTGCTAATAACGCAATATTGCCTGATAAAGCAAGGAATAGTGAAATACCAATTGCACCTCCACTAGATCTCGTTAACACAGAAATCATAAATGCAAACGATGCATACACAACCGTTGGTAACCACGATAAAACATAATATTTACTTGCTTCCACAAAAATATTTTGTTTTATTATATTTCCATCTTGGAAAATAAACTCACTCCATGCAGGCTGTTGGAATTTATAAATAACAAGTCCACATAAAACGGAGAAAATCATATTAAATATAAACAATAAAGCTGCAAATATAACGATTGCTAAAAACTTTGCTGTTAAAATTTTAAATCGACTCGCCGGACGGATTGTTAAAAATTTATATGTTCCCCAGCTATATTCATTTGCAAAAATTGTACTTGCATACACGAGGATAAATGGGAGCAAAATTGGAAATACGATAAAACCTGTATCTCTCATGAAAGAAAGTGGAGAACTGCTTGCCGGTGCTGTATCCGTATCTAAATGCTTCATCTTAAGCTGGTATTCTTTTACAAGCTCATCCCCTGATTTTTCTGCTAAAATAGCTTCTTTTTTCATGCCAAGCTTTTTCTCAATTTCTACAGTACGTTCTGTATAATCTACTTTCCATCCTTTTGTTTCCGGTTCAAAATACTTTACCGTAACCCACCCTAATCCGATTATTAATACTGCAATAACCGCAAATGGAATAATCGTTCGCTTCCGCTTAAATATTTTATACAGTTCGTTATATACTAAATTAAACAATATCTTTTCCCCCTGTTAATTCTAAAAATTGCTCTTCTAACGTTTTTCTTTCTTCATATACACGATACACTTGAATGTTTTTCTCAAGCAATGTACGAATAACATTTGGGATTTCTTCATCTTTTACGTTAATAATTAATTCATTATCTTTTACTAAAACATCATGCCCTAACATTTCCGCTGCTTTATTCGCATCATCTACACGTATACGGATCGTCTCCATCTCTTCACTTTGACTATGCTGAATGTTTTGCGTAGCCACATATTCCCCGTGCTGAATAATGATAACTCTGTCACACATTAATTCAACTTCTGAAAGTAAGTGACTCGATACAAGTACAGCTTTTCCTTGTTCATGTGCAATTTTTTTTATGTACATTCTCATTTCATGTATTCCACTAGGGTCTAATCCATTCGTCGGTTCATCTAGTACCAACACATCCGGATCGTGAATAAGCGCCTGAGCGATTCCTAAACGTTGTCTCATGCCAAGTGAATATGCTTTTACTTTACGATTAATTACTTGTCCCATTCCTAACAATTTCACTACTTCATCGATACGTTCTTCGGTCACATTACCATTCATTCGTCCGAAATATGTTAAATTTTCATACCCGCTCAAAAAAGGATAAAATTCGGGTGTCTCAATTACCGCCCCAATTTTCGCAGCGGTTTTTTCAAATTGCTGTTTCACAGATTGACCATCAATCCATACTTCACCTTCTGTCATACGGATCATACCAACCATCATTCTCATTAAAGTCGTTTTTCCAGCACCGTTTGGTCCGAGTAAACCGACAACCTCGCCTTTTTTCACTTCAAAACTAATATTTTGTACAAGTGTCTTTGAGCCGATTCGCTTCGTTAACCGATCGACTTTTACAATTGATTGTTCATTTGTCATTCTATACAACCTTTCCTTCCCATTCTTTGTCAGGTCTTTTCACTGTAACATGATTATTTTTATGTGTAAAATAGAAAAAAGCATGATTTCTCATGCCCTTTCTTTAAACCGCAACGAATTTTCATCTTTTAAACTTCGAACAAATCGATAACATTGCATCATCGATATTAAAACGACAGTCATCATAATTACACTAATAATTACAACTGCATATATTGTAATTGGCGCACTATTTACTCCTTGTATCCCTGCGATTTTCATAAAGATAACCGTGAATAATTTCAAAAATAGCATCCCATTAATTAATCCGAAAACAAATGCTGCTCCATAAATGAATAATTGCTCCTGACATAATAAACATAGTACTTCTTTTCTTTTCATATTTTCTGCTACATAAGATGTAAACTCCTCTCTCCTCACTAGCAAAAGGGAGTACATCATTTTATATGTAGTAAAAATACATATGAAAATTAGTACAATAAACAGTGTGTAAAAATACATTTGAAATACAAATGTATCCCCTACTTTCAAAATAGCTCCTTCATTAAATTGTAACGATATCATAAAAAACAAAATCATAGTACTCATAGCAATCCAAATAAATTGCTTCATCCTTTTGGTAGCAAATGTTCTAATATTTTTTCTCGCTAACCGACATAAAGACATAAAATTCTTCCCCTACCTTATTACATACGCATTCTATACTACTAGTGTATAAAAATATGACATTTTAAACATCGCACTACAATCGGAATTTCTTCTAAGTCTTTAGTCCTAGAAAACGAAATGATAAAAAAAGCATATTTAGAATATAATTGTAAAAAGGAGGAGATTGCATGCGTATAAAATTACTATCAATCTTGTGTTTATTATTACTCACAAGTTGTAGCCAAATAAAAAACAATGAAGTTGCCATTGTTGAGCCATACAAATTAACAAAAGAGCAAGCTTCTATTTTACAAATGACTCCTTTTCCAGAAGGAAATAGCATGTTTTATAACGTTACTCTTAAAAATGATAAAGATGAAATAAATGCTACAATTGATTATTATAACAATGGTAAAAAAACAAAAGAAATTGCTAATATAGCTACCTCACATTTTTCAAAAAAGAAAGTAAAGCTTTCTTTTTTACCACCACATTTCCAATTCGATAAAGATATACAAGAAAAAAGGCAGTGGTATCTGAATATTGAAGGTGGTTCAACACTTGTTCCTGAAGAAGCGCCACCAAGCGTAAATAGCTCTGCAACTACTACAATCCAATCTATAAAAAATTTAAAATACAATCAAAAAACAACTTTAGCTGCTGTAATCCAAACCAGTAAAGAAACTGTAAGCGTTCCTATCATTGATGAAGAAACAGGTATTGATCTACTCTTAAAAGAAAATGAACACGTTTATCTATTTAGTATCGAGCTAAAAAAAGAACAATAAAGCGGAAATGCAACTTAAGTTGCATTTCCGCTTTATTGTTTAATAAGGTGTACTTTTATGGATTTGAATTAAATCCATTTTCTGTTACTACTATTACTCGTCTTCTACTTCTATTCTTTTCTTCTCTCTTGCAATTTTTAAAAACTCTAGCAGCTCTGGATTACTATTCATTTTTTTGTAAGCCACTGACATTTCTGCAACAAAATTAGAATCATATAACTCTTTATATACAACTTCTGTTTTATATAACTTATTTGCCGACACGGGTATTACTGTAATTCCAATCCCTGCTGCTACAAGCCCCATAACTGTTTGATACTCTGTTGCTTCTTGTACAATACGCGGACTAAATCCAACTTCTCTGCAAAGAGATAAAATTGTATCATACAAAGCTGGCCATACTGGTCTCGTAATAAATACAAACGGCTCATCTCGTAAATCTTCTATATGTATTTCACTTTTCTCTGCAAGCGGATGTGCCTTTGGTAAACATAAGGTGCAAGATAACCTTTGAATTGGCTCTAATTCTAATAATTGCGTTGGAATTGGTGGACGTAAAAAGCCAATATCAATACGGTTATCATGAAGTGCATGAACTTGATCTGGTGTTGACAATTCATGTAATGCAACAGACACTCTCGGAAATTTCTTTCTATATTCCCTAACAATTGATGGTAAAATATCATATATCGCCGCACCTACAAAACCAATTGAAAGTGATCCTACTTCTCCCCTTTGCGCACTTTGTGCAACTTCTACTGCTTTTTCAATTTGTTCAAACGCTTTTTTTACTTCTTTCAAAAACATTTCTCCTGCTTCTGTTAGTTCAACCTTTCTTTTCGTTCTTGAAAATAATGTAACTCCCATTTCTTTTTCTAATTGCTGTATTTGTTGACTAAGTGGTGGTTGTGTCATTTGTAAACGAGCAGCCGCCCGTCCAAAGTGTAACTCTTCTGCCACAACAACAAAATATTGCAAATGCCGTAATTCCATTTTTGGACACCCTTTTCACTTTCAATTAATATGTCTAATATATTAATAACATATAATTTATATATTAGACAAATATTTTGAATGAACGTATAGTAGAAATTGTTAATTCTTTTTTACAATTTTTATGTAAAAAAAGAAAGAGGGGTTACTGTATGAAATGGTGGAAGTTAAGCGGACAAATTTTATTACTATTTTGTTTCGCTTGGACAGGTGAATGGATTGCAAAACAGGCACACCTCCCAGTTCCAGGAAGTATAATCGGTATTTTTTTATTATTAATTTCATTAAAATTTAACCTAGTTAAAAAAGAATGGATACAGGACGGAGCAGATTTTTTATTAAAAGAACTTATTTTATTTTTCATCCCTTCTGCAGTCGCTGTCATACGTTACAGAGATACACTAACACAATATGGAATCGATCTCATTTTAATTATTATGATTAGCACTCTTTGCGTTACCTTAGTTACAGGACTTTTAACAGAATTGCTACTAAAGCGGAAAGGATCAACGCAATGATCGGATTTCTTTGTTTACTATTAACACTATTCACATATTGGCTATCAAAAAAAATGTATCAACGCTGGAATTGGAGTCTACTTTCTCCTCTTCTCGTCTGTCCCATTATTTTAATTGCTTTATTGCTCGGATTAGATACACCTTATGAAACATACGAAACTGGTGGTCACTGGTTAACTGAATTATTAAAACCCGCAACAGTTGCTTTTGCATGGCCAATCTATAAATACTTTGATTTATTAAAGAAACATGGAATGGCTATCTTACTTAATGTCATTGTCGGTTCGTTTTTATCAGTCATTACTTCAGCACTACTAGCAAATTATTTTCAAATTGATTCATCACTAGAACATAGTTTAGCGCCACATATCGTAACAACACCAATCGCAATGGCTATTTCAGAAATGATTGGTGGTATGTCACAATTAACTGCTGTCTTTGTCGTTTTAACTGCCTTAACAGGAGCATTGCTCGGTCCTTCTCTCATACGTATTTGCCGTATTAAAACAGCAATTGCAAAAGGTATTATGTTAGGAACGAGCGCAAACGGAACCGGTACATCAAAAGCATTCGAAATCGGTCCTGTGGAAGGAACAATTGCAAGTTTATCCATGCTTTTAACAGCAGGCGCTAGTTTAGTTATCGTTCCGCTTTTCTTGTCTTGGATACATTAAAGAAGCAAGTATTTACATACTTGCTTCTTTATTTATATATTGGCACAGCAATTCATAATCCTCTGGAAAAGCTAAACACAATTGTTCAACTTCATATATCCCTTTCCAAGCAATTTCATGTATTAACTCATCAGGATCTTGGATTTTCATATTACCGCCTATTTGTTTAACAAAATAATAATGGACATACACTGGAATTCCGTATGTAATACCCTCTTTTTCATATATTTTATTTACAACTTCCACATTGTAACCTGTTTCTTCCCAAACTTCCCTGATACAACATTCTTCTAGTGTCTCTCCCTTTTCAAGTCCTCCACTTGGGACAGACCACCTTTTTTCTTCTCCCTCTTTGCCCTGCAATACCATTAAAACTTCATTTTTTTCATTTACACATACCGCTGCACTACCTATCCATCTCTCCATAAACATCCCTCCCCTACTAAAATTCGCCTTCTTTATTATTTTCCCCTTGAAAAAAAGAGGAAAATAATAAAACAATGACGAAAAGTTACATCAACTTCATAGACAATCCCTTCTTAGAAATTAAAACTGGAAGGATGAAAATATGATTTCTAATTATGTTGTGGAATGTGTCTTTTGTGAAGAAAATCGAAAACCTCGCCAAGCTATTGTCACAGTTCCCGCCACTACTCAGCTACTAGCCCTTGAAAAAGTGCGCGCGGAATGCAAACGTCGCTTCGGAAAAACTGTATTATTGCAAACAGAAATTAAAGAAGAAATAATTTTCGAACAAAAAGAAAGCTGACCATAAATTGGTCAGCTTTCATATCCGATCATATTTTCACATGAAGATTAGGGGCATCCTCTTTAAGGATCGGGATTTTCCCATTATGTACGTTCCATAATGGTCATCGAACAATATATTTCTATGCAATTAACTATTGAATAGAATAGGGCAAAACTTGTTCGCATTTTTAGAAAAGGGATAGGGATATAATTCAAGTAGTACTTCGAATACTCGAACTTTACACTCATAATATTAAAACAAATCCTTTTATATGGGAAATATGAATTACCTATATAATTCATTCGTAAAATATATTAATAGTTTGCTATATTAATTTTATCCCGCTATTTGTAGGCAGTAACCCCCTACTGATTATAATTTCACTTTATTCCATCAATAGCATACATCCAGCTAAAACCGGTGTCATAATCATCGAAAACCTCAAAAGCGTTCGCGGTGCATAATTTGTAAACTTCGCGCCAATGTATGCCCCTAACATGGTCCCAATCAATACTTGCAATAACAATATATAATCTAAATATCCTTCCGAACTATATCCTAGCCCGCCTCCAATTGCAATCGGTAATATAACAAGCATTGTTGTCCCTACAGATTGCTGAATCGTAAGTCCCAATAGAACCATTAATCCAAGTTGAATAAACGGTGCAGAACCAATCCCAAATGAACCAGCCATCATTCCAGTAACTAATCCAAGGCATACACATTTCAACAAGTAGTTCGCGGAAAACTCTTTATGTTTATATAAAGACGACTGTTCTTTGTTTTTGAACATAATTAATTTAATAAACATAAAAATTGCCGATAAAAATAACATCCCAGCTGTAAACCAATGAAGAAGATGTGCTGGTATAAGTGAACCAAATTTAGAACCAATATAAGAGCCAATTGCGCCAAATCCCCCAACAATCCCGCCTATAATAAGTGCAACATTGCCTTCACGGTAATGACTTACAACACCTGATAATGTCGTAAATGCCATTGCAGTTAAAGATGTTGCAAGAGCAACATGAATAGGAATTTGGAATACTAAAGTGAGTATCGCGATAATAAACCCAGCTCCTCCAGCTCCAACAAATCCTAATAAAATACCCATTACTAACATTGTTATAATAATTGCCACAGACTTTCCCTCCAGTAACACAATTATCCATCATATTTATCCTTACATACAAATAAAAAGCATCCTAGACGGATGCTTTTTATTTCAATGATATGTACTTAATCTTGATTAATCAAAATAACCGCTGGACCAGCGACCACTACTCCAGCTACTTCTATCTTTTCAAATTCCTTTACTGTAATAGATATAACTCCTTCTCTTTCCATCAATTCTTTACTCAGGACATCAGTCGGGATTGCTTTCACCGTCTTACCTCCTTTTCATTTATACAATATGATAAAGTGAAATTTTAATCAGTGGGGTTTTTGCCCACCCTTATTGATTATTAACCCTCATCAATCGGGTTAATAATCACCCAATGCATCTATATATATGCATCACCTCCGCTTTCATTCCTTATTCCACTCAAAAACCTTCTCTCCCTTCCGTGACATATTGAAAAATAAAAAAGAAGCTATAACATATAGCTTCCCTCTACGTTTCTTTAATCTTTATGCACCGTATATTCCATGACTTTACCATCTCTATCAAATTGTAAAACAAGCTGTTCGCTATCTATTGGAATAAAGCCACGTTCAGTCCCAAGATAATACAAAGTGATACCTCCTTCTTCCCCACTTCTCGTGTCCGTTGGAGCTCCTAACAATTGTGTAATTTCTTCATTTGATTTCCCTATTAATTTATATTTTTGTAATAGATCATCTACCATATGTACCCGTTTCTCTGCATGATTTAACCATCTATTTTGATTAAACTTTGACGTATATTCATTTACACTTAGTTGTACAGTGCATACTATTAATGGTATGAGTGCTACTATTAAAACCCCAGACATTTGCTTCTTTTCTTCATTACGATTTTTCGAAACATATAAAATAGCCCTTTGAACCATGACTAATAAAACAAATGGTATGAATACTACAAAAATGCTCCTTACACTTAAGGGCATATGGATCATATCGATGACGAATATAAATAGAATGTACATTACTATATACAAACAAAAATAGACATACAAAATGCCACGTAACATAGCGCTCAGAAAGATCTCCCCTTTTAACTCACTATATAATTCATCCTGCTAATCATTTCTCGAATCTGTTCTAATTCTTGCACTGTATATACTATTTTCCCTGCTAAGATTTCATTTCTGAAGAACGTTACAATTTGCTCCCGATCTTTTAATCTAGGTGTTTCCTCACTTGAAAGATCTATTATTTCTTTTCCATTTTCATTATAAAAATATACAACTGGTTTTACCTTTTCTTTTATACTATTAGCCTGCATTTCTTTCAAACAATTGTATAAAATTTGAGATAGTTTCTTCGCCTTATATACTGGGTTCCCTTCATTTTTCACTTGTATAGTTGACGAGTCTTTACCTACTATATATTCAAATATCTCTTCTTTTTCAACTTCTTGTTGATACTTACCCATTTCATCAATCATAAATGAATATATACCAGCATTTTCTTTCGTTAAACCATGAATTAATTTCTCTTCCCATTCTTTCGTCTCAAGTAGATAAATACCAGTTTTGCACAAGATGAGATGATGGATTCGATTATCGTTTATTTCACTATTATTTTTAATAAAAACATTCGGCATGATTTCAATTTCAGCATCTAATATGATGCCTTGCTCTATGAATCCTCGCTTCATATAATGTAATGTTTCGTACGTATTCATTTCAGCGCCGTTTTTAGTATATTCTCGTAAATTTGCAATTAATTTTTGAAACATATGTATTTCGTTATTATGTTTATTTTGTATTTCACTACGTTCTTTACTATGTTGTATAGCTAATTGATTTTTCATCATACGCATATTTTCAATTTCTCTATTTGCACTTACTTGTAAATCATTGTATTTTTTCTGTTCCATATTTTTTAAATTATTTTGTTGTTCTTTATGCTCTATCACCGTAGCTGCAATTTCATTTTCATACGTTTCAATTGCTTGTTTCTTTTCAAATTCTACTTGCTGACTCTCTGATTCTAACTGTTTATTTTTATAAAACAGCACAAATACTACAGCTAATAATATTAAAACCGCACCTATTAGCACATAATTCATATTTTTACCCCTTTATTTCATTTTCTATTATTTTTTATAAATATATCTACTATAGTATACTATGGTTTCGATATAGACTTTGTAAAAGTTGTACATTTTTAATAAAGTGAAACTTTAATCAGTGGGGGTTTTGTTCATTCCCCACTGATTATTAGTTGAACCAATCGGGCGTTTACTGGCAATTGATCCCCCACCTAACTTCTTTGCTTCCGCTGAATTTTGAGGTGGGGGTCTTACCGCCAGTTAATGCGGGATAAAAGGCACCTCTGACAGGGCACCTTTTATTTTTACTCTATTGTACACCATACTGAATATAACTTGGATCGTAGTATATCCATTGATTTGTCCCTAAGCAAAGCCATCCATCTTGCTTACTCCATACTCGATACGATTCACCATGATGTAACTGTCTTATAACATTTCCTTTTAATGATGGAGCGTCACGCAAATTTACATTATCACCAGTAATAGTCGCCACATAATGTTTATACTGAATATAACTCGGATCATTATATACCCACTGATTTGTCCCTAAACAAAGCCATCCATCTTGTTCTCCCCAAACTTCATATGTTTCGCCACGATTCAATTGGCGAATTACACTAGACTGCAAAGATGGTCCACTTCTCAAATTCACATTATCTCCATTAATTATAGCAACCCCATACACTGGAGTTGCATTATTAGGCGGAGAAACATTCCCTCCACCACTTGCTCCATTCCCTTGTAAAGCTTCTAGTGAAACTGCAGCTGATACATCACAATTTCCTACACCTGAAATTTGTCCAGAATCTGTGTACTGCCATGCTGTCCACGCTGTCCATCCACCAGCATCAGCAGGCGGTGTACTCGAGTATTTAGCAATCCAAAGTGGAATATCACTTAATCCGCTGATTCCGAACTCATTAATATACCAAACTCCTGTATATAACATTACATCTTTTCCAGTAGCCTGTTTCACATAATTTATGAAGCTTCTTGCCCAATTCGATATAGCGCTACCAGTTAAATTACTATTACTCGGATCTGTTGGTGATTCTAAATCCAGAACTGGCATTAAGTCTGTCTGGTTACTTTGTAATATACTCACAAAATATTTTGCCTCTGAAATTGCATCATTTTGTTCTGGGCGTGCAAAATGGTATGCACCAATTAATATATTCGCACTTCGGGCTGCTTGTACATTTTTAGTAAAAGTAGGATCAATGTAATTTACACCTTCTGTCGCTTTTGCATACGCTGCTGGAATTCCAGATGCCTTCACTGCATTCCAATCAATATTCCCTTCCCAATGAGACACATCAATAAACGTAACATTTGAACTCGATCTGTTTTGCATATAAAATCTCCTATCAATTTTTTTACTTCGTATACATACAATATGTACAAGTTTCATAAGAGGACACGACATTTATGCTATAGAAACAAAGAGTAAATATATTTTGTATACAAAATAAAAAAGACCTTGTATTTACAAGGCCTTTTGCAAACTCCCTTTATTTTGTAACAAGTACATATTATAATACAAACCTTGCTCACTTAGTAATTCTTGATGTGTTCCTCTTTCTACTATCTCTCCATCATGCATCACAAAAATTTGATCTGCATCTTGAATTGTAGATAACCTATGCGCAATGGCTATCGTCGTTCTACCTTTTCGCATTTGTTGCAACGCTGTTTGAATAGCCTCTTCTGTTTCTGTATCGATATTAGCTGTTGCTTCATCTAATACTAATACTTTCGGATTCGTTGCTATCGTTCTAGCAAAAGCAATTAATTGTCGTTGACCGCTTGAAAATGCTGCACCTCTTTCTACTACTTCTGTTTCATACTGCTCTGGTAACTTTTCAATAAACGTATTCGCCTGCACAAATCGAGCAGCTTCTTTTACTTCTTCATCCGTAATTTCTTCATTATACATACGAATATTTTGCTTTACATTTCCAGCAAATAAAAATGCATCTTGCAATACGAGTCCTATTTTCTTTCTAATTTCTCGTTCTTCAAATTTTTCTAAATCTACACCGTCTATTACAATATTTCCTGACTTAATATTATAAAATCGCATTAACAAATTCATAATCGTACTTTTTCCGCTACCAGTATGCCCAACAAAAGCAACCGTTTGCCCTTGTTTCACGTGAAATGATACATTTTTTAAAACGTCACGCTTTCCATCATACGAAAAAGTAACATTTTTAAATTCAATATCTCCATCCACAACTTGAGGATTCTCATTGCCTTTTTGAACCGGTGCTAAATCTTTCTCGTCCATTAAATGAAATACACGTGATGACGAAACAAGTGCCTGTTGGAAAAAGGACAATTTCATCATCATCTCATTTACAGGTTGGAAGAAACGATGTATATAGTTAACAAAAGCATATAAAACTCCTACTTCAACAGGGCTCTTTAAAGCATCAATCCCAAATAAACCTAGTACTAACGCAATAGCTACAATATGTACTAAATCCGTAGCTGGTCGTAAAAGTAATGCGTCTAACTTCAAAGTACGTCGCCCTGCACTATAATGTTTATTATTCACTTCTTCAAACTCTTTTCTCATACGTTTTTCTTGTCTGAACACTTGAACAATATTCATTCCTTGTATGGACTCGTTCAATTTTGCATTTAACACGCTTAGTTGATTACGTACTTCTAAATAAAAAGCTGCACTTTTCCGGCGATATAATACCATAATCGCGAACATTATCGGAATTAATACGAGAGAAAATAGCGCTAATTTTACATCTAATAAAAACATCGCTATTAAAATACCTACTAAAAAGACTACATTTTTCACAAATGTTGATAATACACTGACATAAAAATCTTTAATCGCTTCCGTATCATTCGTTATACGAGATACGAGCGTACCAATTGGCGTACGATCAAAGAAACTTAATGACAGCTTTTGAACATGTTCATATACTTCAACTCGCATATCTTGAACAATCTTAAAAGCAATGTTCTGAAAGTACAATAGATTTAAATACGTAAATAATACTTTTAATAAATGAGCAACTATGTAAATTACAAATAAAGTAACGAGTGCTGATCGTTCAAAATCCCGCGGTACTAGGTGTTCATCGAGGAATTGTTTAATTAAAAAAGGCCCCATCATTTCCGTTACTGTCGCACCAACTAAAAAAATAAATGCTAAAGATAGCAACCCTTTATATGGCTTCATATAAGAAAGCAATCTACTTAAATCACTTCGCTTCTTCTCTACCATCATACGCCTCCTTTCTCGACTAAAGCTTCTAATTGCTGGCTTTCATACATTTCCTTATACCAGCCGTTTTCCTTCATTAATTCCTCATGTGTACCTCTTTGTACAATTCTACCTTCATCAACAACAAGAATAAGATTGGCATGCTGAATTGCACTTAATCGGTGTGCAGTAATAATCGTCGTTTTCCCTGCTCTTTCCCTCTTTAAGGCACTTAAAATCGTCTCTTCTGTTTTTGCATCTACCGCCGATAAACAATCATCCAAAATTAAAATTTCAGCATTTGTTAATAAAGCACGAGCAATAGAGATTCGCTGTTTTTGACCACCAGATAACGAAACGCCTCTTTCCCCTACTACTGTTTCATATCCTTCTGAAAATTGGAGGATGTCATTATGAATACAAGCAATTTCTGCAGCTTGGGTAATTTCATTATATGTAGCATCCGCCTTTCCAAAGGCAATATTCTCACCAATACTTGCTGAAAATAAAAAATGATCTTGCGGCACGTATGAAATAGCAGAACGGACACCATGAAGTGTTAAATCTCGAATATCTCGCTCCCCAACTTTTAATTCACCATTAAAATGATCATACTCACGGATTAAACATTTTAATAAAGTCGTTTTCCCTGCACCTGTACGTCCTACAACTCCTAGCGTTTCGCCCTTCTTCAAATCAAAGTGAATATCGGTTAAATGTAACAATTCATTTTTCTTATACGAAAATGAATCAACGGCAAACGAAACATTACCGCTCGCTATTGTATGTACAGCATTTTCTCTATTTACTACATCTGATTTTTGTGAAAGAATTTTGTCTACACGGTCATATGAAGCACGCCCACGCTCCATAATATTGAACAACCATCCAAACGCTAACATTGGCCAAACGAGGGTACCTAAATATGTCGTAAATGTAACGAGATCACCTACTGTTAGTTCACCTCTTACAACTAATACCGATCCGTAACATACTGCAATTAAAAAAGAAAATCCAACGATAAGAGCGATTGTCGGATCAAATAACGAATCAATACGTGCAACTAACACATTTTTATGCACAACATCTTCTGATTTTTTTCGAAACGCCTGCAAATCTTCTTTCTCTTGTCCAAGCGATCGAATCACTTTCATTCCACTCATACTCTCTTGCACTTTATCGTTAATTTCCGAAAACGATTGCTGTGCTTTATGAAACCTTTTATGTAATAACGTTCCATAATAATTTGTCGAAATGGCTACAATCGGCATCGGAATTAAACTTAACAATGTTAACTTCCAACTAATTGTAAAACCCATCGCTACGAGTACACATCCCCCAACAGCTAATGAGTCAACAAGCGTTAAAACACCCGCTCCAGCAGTTTGCTGAATCGCTTGAATATCATTGGTCGCATGTGCCATTAAATCACCTGTTCGATTTGACTGATAGAAAGATGGACTCATCTTTGTAAAATGTTCATATAAATTTTTTCGTAATTGGCGAGCTAATTTTAACGAAGACCCGAAAATCATAATACGCCATATGTAGCGTAATATGTACATCGTAATACCTACAATTACTAATAGTACAACCCAATTTAGTAACTTATCGGTCGTCAATGTTCCATCATTAATTTCATCTACAACGATTCCAATTACTTTTGGTGCTACAAGTTCTAAAAGTGCAACGCCAAATAATAAAATAATTCCGGTTATGTACGCTCGTTTTTCTTGTTTAAAAAACCACCCTAAATTCATAAACACTTTCATTTTTTTCCTCCTCCCTTAAAATGAGCGATGTTTTCAGTTTATCAAAAATACAGAATTTTTAAAAGTTTTAAAAACTATAACTAACAAAAAGAAAGACACTCTTGGCGAGTGTCTTTTAGCGCTTATTTCATTTGTTGCTTGTTCATAGCGCTCATCATTTGATTGATTTTCTTTTGGGAAGGTTTTTGTCCCATTTGCATCATCATCATTTTTAACATTTGTTCGTTAATTGGTGGATTTTTTTGTAAGTAATTCATCATGTATTTGCGGGCAATGAAAAATCCTAACGCCACGCCTGCTACTAGTGCTACTACGCCCACTAGAATACCTAACCAAATTGGCATATATTTTCCTCCTTCATGTTGTCTACCTTACAGTGTACTAAAACCTTTTCAATAAGACAAGATACAATTCGACATTTTTTACACATATGTTCGTACTTGTTTTAGAGGATTCAGCCATCCGTACTTTGTATTTTCATAATCCATAGCTAAAAATGTTAATTCACACTTTCTTAACACCTCAAAGAAAGTCGTTTCCATAGAGACATTTCCAGAGGTATTCATACGAATATAGTGCGGTTTCACCATTATTTCGCCGTACTCCGCTCCCGTATAAAGTGTATGTGTATGATGTGTTCTATCATATTTACCAAGAACGCGCAAAGCTTGTTCTAATTTATGATGAATTTTCATTACTTGCAATGGCATCGTTATATACATCATTTGCTTATATAACACTTTTTTCTCCGAAAGGGACCCAGATTCTGAAAATCGAGCAAATAAATCAAAAAACAAATATTCACGACCAAAATAAGCTTTCGCAATATCCTCTTGAATTAAATACAATTCATACGTTTTCATTTTTCCACTCCCAATCTGGACAACCTTTTCTCTTCATTATATATAAGAAAATTTGCAATGATTGTCTGACTGCGGAGAGATAAAAAACTTTTTCTGTCGAAAAAACTCATTTACATAGAAAAACCTCTCCATGCCGGAGAGATTTTTCTGAAATCATTAAAGCATTTCTTTTACTTTACGAACAACGTTCTCTACAGTAAATCCATACTCTTCCATAATCTTCTCACCAGGAGCAGAAGCACCGAATGTATCGATACCTAACACATCTCCTTCAAGACCTACGTAACGGTGCCATCCGAATGTAGCACCCATTTCGATTGCGAAACGTTTTGTTACTGCTTTTGGTAATACAGATTCTTTGTACTCTGCAGTTTGAGCTTCAAAGCGATCCATAGATGGCATGCTGACAACAGATGCGTCAACGCCGTCTACTGCTAATGCTTTTTGAGCTTCAACAGCTAGGCTTACTTCAGATCCAGTTGCAAGTAAGATTACATCAGCCGTTTCTTTCTTGCTTGCAGAAACTACATATGCACCTTTTGCTACTTTTTCATACGTATCATCTTTTGCACCTTCTAATGTTGGAAGGTCTTGACGAGTTAATACTAAAGCAGTTGGTTTGTTTGTAGATTCTAAAGCTAGTCTCCAAGCTGCAACAGATTCGTTACCATCAGCTGGACGGATAACAGAAACGTTTGGCATTGCACGAAGCGCTGCTAATTGCTCGATTGGTTCATGTGTTGGACCATCTTCACCAACAGCGATACTGTCATGTGTGAATACATACGTTACTGGCAATTGCATTAATGCTGCAAGGCGAATTGCTGGACGTAAGTAATCAGAGAATACGAAGAACGTACCACCGTAAGTTTTTAAACCGCCATGTAGTGCAATACCGTTCATTGCTGCACCCATTGCGAACTCACGTACACCGTACCAAATGTTTTTACCGCTGTAATCGTCTCTTGTAAAGTCTTTTTCGTTATTCATGTATGTTTTGTTAGAACCAGCAAGGTCAGCAGATCCACCGAAGAATGATGGTACAGACTCTGCAATTGCATTAATTACAGTACCAGAAGAATTACGAGTTGCTGCTTTTGATCCTAATTCATAAGTTGGTAAGTTTTGCTCCCAACCTTCTGGAAGTTGACCGTTCATTGCTGCTTGGAATTCGTTTGCTAATTCTGGGTATGCTTGTGCATATTCACCTAGCATAGTGTTCCACTCTGCTTGCGTAGTTTCACCAACATCTTGTACTGTTTTACGGAAGTTGTCGTATACCTCTTCTGCTACGTGGAAGTCTTGCTCAGCAGTCCAAGCATATGCTTCTTTCGTTAATTTTGTTTCTTCTACGCCAAGTGGAGAACCATGTGAAGCTGATTTTCCTGATTTGTTTGGAGAACCGAAACCAATTGTCGTTCTTACTTCAATTAGCGTTGGGCGTTTTTCGTCAGCTTTCGCTTCTTCAATTGCTTTCGCGATTGCTTCAATATCGTTTCCATCCTCAACACGGATTACTTGCCATCCGTATGCTTTGTAACGATCTTCTACACTTTCAGAGAATGAACGATTTAAATCGCCATCTAATGAAATATCGTTTGAATCATAAAGCACAACAAGGCGACCTAATTGTAAATGAGCAGCTAATGAAGATGCTTCAGCAGAAACGCCTTCCATTAAATCTCCATCACCACAAATAGCGTATGTATAATGATCTACTACATTATACGCATCACGGTTATATTTAGCAGCTAAATGTCTTTCAGCCATTGCCATACCTACAGCAGTTGCAATACCTTGTCCAAGTGGACCAGTCGTTGCATCTACACCAGCTGTATGACCGTACTCAGGATGTCCTGGAGTTTTGCTTCCCCATTGACGGAAGTTCTTTAAGTCATCCATTGTTACATCATAACCAGATAGGTGAAGTAGGCTGTATAATAACATTGAACCATGACCTGCAGATAATACGAAACGATCACGGTTAAACCACGTTGGGTTATTTGGATTGTGTTTCATAAATTGAGTCCATAATGTATAAGCCATTGGTGCTGCACCCATTGGCATTCCTGGGTGACCAGAGTTTGCTTTTTCAATCGCATCGATGGATAATGTGCGAATCGTGTTGATAGAAAGTTGTTCGATTGAATGTGACATGCTATTCTTCCCTTCGCTTATATTAGTAAACGTTTTATACATTTATATGATAGCTTCCCACGCAAGATTATACAACATGTATCGACAAATATGTTGATATTTTTTTGGTTTTTTATAAAAAAATCAATGTTTCCGGGAATGTATGGGCATTCAATATGACATACTTTTTAATTATTTTTATTTTAAAAAGAAAGAGAATTATCTGTATATTTATACAAACTTCTTTTCTATACTTACTTTTTTCAATATGTTTTTAAAAACACAAAAAAGCATCTAACTTCGATGCTTTTCAAATAAGTTAAACAATCCGTTTCCGAATCGAACTTGAAATCAAATCAATTATAATTACCATTAAAATGATACCTAATAAAATAATCCCAACACGAGACCAATTCCGTGAACTCAGCGCAAAAATTAACGGTGTACCAATCCCTCCTGCTCCAATAACCCCTAAAATCGCAGCGGATCGTACATTAATTTCAAATCTGTATAACGTATACGATAGAAAATCCGGTAACACTTGTGGTAACACTGCATACCAAAGTATTTGAAAACGATTTGCTCCTGTTGCTAGTAACGCTTCCGTCGGTCCTTTATCTATGTTTTCAATTCCTTCTGAATATAGTTTCCCTAACATTCCAATAGAATGTAATCCTAAGGCTAATACTCCTGCAAAAGAGCCTGGGCCAACAGCTTTTATAAATAAAAGAGCCATAACTAATTCAGGAAACGTACGAACAAAACTAAGTACAAATTTCCCAGATCCTGAAGTTAATTTTCCACTACTCATATTCGTTGCCGCCCAAAAGGCAAACGGAACAGATAAAAATGCAGAAATAAATGTACCTAATATCGCAATTGCCAACGTATCAATTAATCCATGTAATAAATCTTCACCATCTGGCAAAGATACATACGACCAGTCTGGATTCAATATCCCTGTCATAATTGCTTTCGTGATTTCACCTGCTGTGTCCTTTATCCCTTCTAATGGCACTCCTGAAAAGGCCCATACATATACAACTGTAAGTGCTATTAAAATAATCCAGCGATATATACTCGGTTTCTTCGGTTTTGGAACAATCATCGTCGTTCTATTCATTATAGTTTCTCCCGCAACAACGTACTAATGTAGTCAATTAACAAAACAACAATAAGGGTATAAATAATTATAGAAGCAGTTTGTTGATATTGTAAAAATCCAAGTGTACGATCATAATATAGTCCAATACCACCTGCTCCTACTAAACCTAGGACAGCCGCTGCACGTACATTCACCTCAAATGTATATAGTACATAGGAAACAAAGTGCGCTTTTACTTGTGGAATGACTCCATAAACAATCCATTGCACCTTATTAGCCCCTACAGCTGTCATCGCTTCTAGTGGGCCAGGGTCAATTGATTCAATTGATTCATACAACAATTTCGCTACGAGTCCAATTGAGAAAAAAGTAAGAGCCAAAATACCTGGAAGTGGCCCAATTCCAAAAATTGCTACGAAAATAGCCGCCAATAATAAATCTGGTATCGTTCGTATAAAATTTAAAATCATTCGAGCTGGACTGTATAAAAATGTGTTAGTAAACACATTACTTGCTGCAAACAATGCAAGTGGAATGGCTAAAATCGCTCCTAAAGTCGTCCCAATAATCGCCATACGTATTGTATCTAACATCGCTGTTGTAATAACTTGAAAATAACTCCAATCAGGTGGCACCATTTCTTTCAATAGATCTACCATATTTGGAAAACCGTCTACCAGTTTTGAAAATGATGCATCTACTTGTACACTACTACTCCACAGCATTAAAATAACTAAAATAAACGTTAATATATGTTTCAATTTACTCGGCGGCTTCGGTATTTCATTTGAATATATCGTCACGTCATTCATTTTACTGCCACCTCTAATAATTCGCTTTTCTGAGCAACGTCCCCATAAATTTCAGCAAATTTTTCATCCGTTGCTTCTTCTACTAAACCGTCAAAAACAATTTCTCCTGCATGTAATCCGATAATACGTGTCGCATATTGTCTAGCCAAATCAATAGAATGTAAATTTACAATTGTCGTGATTCCAAAATCTTCATTAATTTTTTTCAAATCATCTAGCACTTGCTTTGTCGTAAGTGGATCTAACGATGCAACAGGCTCATCTGCCAATATGATTTTTGCTTCTTGCGCCAATGCTCTAGCTATCGATACACGTTGCTGTTGTCCTCCTGATAATTCATCAGCACGTGCATATGCTTTTTCTAAAATATTCACTCTTTTTAATGCTTGAAATGCGAGTTCCACATCTTCTTTCGGAAACAAACCTAACGTTGTACGTAATGTGGAATGATAGCCAACACGACCAGCTAATACATTTTTTAATACTGTTGATCGCTTTACAAGGTTAAAACTTTGGAAGATCATACCGATATCCCGGCGCATACGCCTTAATCCTTTTCCTTTCGCAGAAGTAATAGACTCACCTTCAATAATGATTTCTCCTTCGGTAATCTCATGAAGACGATTTACGGATCTGAGAAGTGTAGATTTTCCAGCTCCGGATAACCCGACCATTACAATAAACTCACCTTTTTGAATCTTTAAATTTATATTATTCAATCCCTTTGTGCCATTCGGATACATTTTGGAAACATTTCGAAACTCTATCACACATCTTACCTACTTTCAATGTATTATCAATAACTAAAAAACGGCAAACTAACTGAAATCTCACACCTTCCAGCTAGCCGCCAGTTCACTATGTATTATTGCGTCTTCACTGTCTTTCCATATTCACGAACAATATCAAATTTACTATCATCAGATTTAATATATCCTTCATGGGAATATACTTCTTTAATGATTTTACGGCCTTCCTCATTTTTTCCAATTTCAATGAAAGCATCTTGTAATTTCTTGCTCCACTCTGCATCTAAATCAGAGCGTACAGAAATTGTATCGTTCGGAATTTTCTCAGTAAATTTCACTATTTTCGTTTGATCAAATATATTTGGATAATCTTTTTTTACAATATTACGAGCATCTTGGAATACAACAGCTGCATCTACATCACCATTTAAAAGAGCAATAAGTGACTGATCATGACCTTTTAATGTAACAGGTTTCACATCCTTTAGCGGATCAATTCCCTCTTTTAATAGAACAGCTGCAGGCCATACATACCCTGCTGATGATGTTACATCTTGATAACCAATTTTTTTACCTTTTAAATCTTTTACACTATTTATATTAGAGTCTTTTTTAACAACAAATTCAGATTTATAATAGTCTACTAAATCTTTTGTAGGAGCCCCTGTTTCATCCTCTACTCCAAAACGTTGCGCTTGTAAAATTACATTTGCAGCCTTCTTTTCATGTGCTAATACGTACGCTGTTGGTGGTAAAAACCCTACATCAACTTGTTTAGATGCCATCGCTTCTACAATTGTATTGTAGTTAGTTGAAATACTAACTTTTACCGGAATATTTAATTTATCGCTTAATAGCTTTTCCAATGGTTTTGCCTTTGCCTCTAACGTATCCGCATTTTGAGAAGGAACAAATTGAACATTTAAGGTCTTTGGTACATAACCTTTTTTCGTATCTTCATTTTTACTTGCACTTGACTCTTTCGTCCCGCAGCCACTTAATAATCCCGCTGCTAGTACAACTGTTGTACTCATTGCAAAAACTTTTTTCAACATATTAATGCCTCCATTTTTCTTGTTATATAAATACCTTCCGTAAACATGAAGAAATATATCACATATTTTGATACACAATTGGTTATTTACAGAATCTTTACACATTCTATACATTCACATCAAATTTCACTTCACATATTTGATATGATTAATTGGAAGATAACAATAGAAAAGGTGAGTCATATTGGAACATAATCAAACTGTAACTTTAAACATCTTATTAACAAGCGATATACATGGCACTGTTTATCCCATTCACTACCAAGATAACTCCCCAGCAGAACTTGGTTTAGCTAAAATTTCTACTCTTATAAAAAAAGAACGTTCCCAAAATATAAACGTTCTTTTAATTGATAATGGCGACTTTATTCAAGGAACACCATTTACTTATCATTATGTTACATACGAAAAAAACAAAAAAAACCCAATGTCCTTATTAGCGAATCACTTACAGTATGACGCTGCAATTATCGGCAATCATGAATTTAATTACGGAATGGATATATTAAATAATGCTGTGACTACTGCGAACTTCCCGTACCTATCAGCAAATATTTTAGATAAAAACATAAAAAAACCCTATTTCGGAAAACCTTATATAATCAAACAGATTGAATCCAATATAAAAATTGCTATTTTAGGGGTAACAACACATTACATCCCAAATTGGGAACAGGCCCATCACATTAAAGATTTACTATTTGAAGATGCATTAAAGACTACAAAAAAATGGGTTTCTTATATTCACGAACATGAGAAACCAGATTTATTAGTCGTAGCCTATCACGGTGGATTCGAAAGAGATTTACAAACTGGGGAACCGACTGAAGTGTTAACAGGTGAAAACCAAGGATATGCAATGTGCCATGAAATTGAAGGTATAGACCTTTTACTAACAGGTCATCAACACCGAGAAATTTCTCACACAATGGCTAACGGTATAACAATTTTACAGACCGGATGCAATGGACACTCAGTTGGAAAAGTAAAAGTAACATTCGAAAAAACAAAACATAAATGGGTGAAAAAAGAGAGCTCTTCTGAATTATTATCTGTACAAGGAGTTGAAGCGGACCAAAATGTAATTTCATTGGTAGCCGATTACGAAGAGAAAACACAAAAGTGGCTTGATCAACCTATTGGAATCATTCAGGGTGACATGCAAATTTCAGATGCTATGCAAACTCGTTTGCATGATCATCCTTTTATCGAATTTATAAATAAAATACAGATGGATATAGCTAATGTATCAATTTCTTGTACAAGTTTGTTCCATAATACATCTCCAGGTTTTCCGGAACATGTAACAATGCGTGACATCGTTTCTAATTATATTTATCCAAACACATTAAAAGTAATTAGAATAACTGGAGCAGATATAAAAGATGCTCTTGAACTCTCTGCTTCTTATTTCACATTAAAAACAGATGGGTCCATCATCGTAAGTCCTACCTACATAGAACCAAAGCCACAACATTATAATTACGATATGTGGGAAGGGATTTCATACGTATTAAACATTTCAAAACCAATTGGTGAAAGAGTAGAATCTTTACAGCATAACAGTGTTCCTCTTAATATGAATGAAGAATATGACGTTGTAATGAATAATTATCGTGCAAGTGGCGGTGGAAATTTCTTTATGTTTCAAAACAAACCGGTAGTAAAAGATATACCAACAGATATGTCTGAACTTATCGCTAATTATATATTGGAACATAAAACGATAGAAGCAACAGTTAATAACAACTGGAAAGTTATTAAATAACGATTTTTACAAATAAAAAAAGATGGGCTTCGCCCATCTTTTAATTTAATTTTGCATTATCTTGCTTTTTTAAAGCTTTTAATTTCGTCGGTGTAACATCTGTACCTTCTTCGTTAACAACTTTAATTCCTTTAAGTTCGTTTAACATATTTTGACGAAATCCTTTTAAATATTGTTCACGTAGCGATTGACGCTCACGTTGCTCTTCTTCAGTTAAACCTTCAGCTTTTGCTTTTTTCGCTAAGAAGTTAATGCGTTCAACGAGTTCGTGATTAATCATCTCGAATCCCCCTTCTAATCAAAACTGATTATTATCATACAATAGTTACTCTTCTTTATCAAGCAATTGCTTCGTATACTCTACATATCTACGATGTACAGTCGCCTTTGAAACATTATGACCAAATCCACGTAGTGTTGCTGCAATTTCTTCAAACGTGAGTTCACTTTTTCGCAAACGTACAATTTCCTCAATTGGCACTTCTTTTTTCTCTCTTCCTACACTTAAATGCCGATTTTTTAAATTTTTTTCTGGACGATAGCCTTTTTCTACTGCACGTTGCATACCTCGTTTAATTTTCAAATTATGAATCTTTCTTTGATATTCTTCAACAATACCAATAATATCTAATACCATCGAATCAGAATCCGACAATTGTAATTCACCATTATGTGTATGCGTATATACTTTTATACCTTCTTTATGTAAACAATGCATTAATGCGATTTTCGCATTTCCTCTACCAAGTCGCGTTTCATCTTGTATAAGTAACACATCAATTTGTTCGTCTCGAATTGTATCCAACACCTCTAATATACCGTCACGCTCAATTGTATATCCACTAGCCTGCTCTTCAATCACCTTAGAAACATTCATTTGATAGCGCTCAGCTAAATGCAATAATTCATCTTTTTGACGTAATAATGATGTTTCTTGTGCTTCTTTCGTTGTACTCACACGTGCATAAATAATTGCATTCATTTTGAACCCCTCTTTCTCCCTATTATTTCCCTATAGTGTAACATAAATCAGCCATTTGTTCGAACTTATGTTTGTAGAATGTTTTTTCACATGTTATACTTATTAATAAGAAAAATGAAAGAAAACGAGGTGTTAGAAAACATGGAAAAGTTAACGAAACGCCAGCAAGACATTCTCGACTTTATTAAGCTAAAAGTACAAGAAAAAGGATATCCACCTTCCGTACGTGAAATCGGTCAAGCAGTCGGCCTCGCTTCTAGTTCTACAGTGCACGGACATTTATCACGATTAGAAGAAAAAGGATACATTCGACGCGATCCAACGAAACCACGAGCGATTGAAATTTTAGGCGTAGACCGAATCGATACAGAAACACAATCTGTTATTCAAGTTCCAATTGTCGGAAAAGTTACTGCTGGTTTACCAATTACAGCTGTCGAAAGCGTAGAGGAACATTTCCCACTTCCAGCTAGTATTGTTGCTGGAGCAGACCAAGTGTTCATGTTACGTATTTCTGGAGATAGTATGATTGAAGCTGGTATTTTCGATGGAGATTTAGTTGTTGTTCGCCAACAACAGTCTGCATATAATGGTGAAATTGTAGTCGCTTTAACAGAAGATAACGAAGCAACTGTTAAACGTTTCTATAAAGAAAAAGACCATTTCCGTCTACAACCAGAAAACTCTTCATTAGAACCTATCATTTTAAAACAAGTGTCAGTTATCGGGAAAGTAATTGGCGTATATCGTGATTTACATTAAAAATAACAAAAGAAGATAATTACCTTATTTATATACGGTAATTATCTTCTTTTTTGTATTTTGATAGATTTCCATACATTCTATTTCTTATTAGCGAGTTTCAATCGTCACATCTCCAGCAGCCGTTTTACCGCTAATCTTTTTACTACCATTTCCAATTGTTACGTTATTATTTTCTTCATTAAAAATTGTTACATCTCCGGCAGCACTTTGCCCAGTAATTACCGCATCTTGTGGTTTTTCCGATAAAGTAATATCTATATCTCCCGCAGTTGAACTTGCTTCTAGATTATACTTAGAATCATGATCTTGAATATTTATTTCCCCACTTGTTGTTTTTGCGGTCACTTTCCCTAATACCTTCTCAAAGTTCACCTCACCAGCTTTTGTCGATCCCTCCACATTCTTAGCCGTTACTTGTTTCAACTCTACTTCTCCAGCAAGTGTTCTAACACTTACGCTATCACTTTTCACATCACTCATTTCGATTTGTCCGGCAGATGAATTTACTTTTACATCTTGGTAGGAGCGTTCGGGCACAAGGAGAGTCAATTTAGACGTTTGAAACCTAAAATCGTAAAAAGAAAAATCAAATGAAGCACCTTTTTCTCTTTCCCCAATAATTTTTAATGTGTCACCATCTTCTGCGATACGAATCTCTTGTTTACGTACATCTCCTGATTGCTTGATATAAAAAGAAGAGTCAGGAGATTTTTGGACAATAATATCCCCGGCATCTAACTTAACTTCTATATTTTTTAATGTTTCGTTTTTAATTATATTTTCTTTATCGCCTTTTTCAGCAGTTTGTACTGCTTTTTCATATGTTTGGGAAATTCCTATTACTCCAATAATGATACAAGCGATAGCGATTAAAAATAGTTTTTTCATCATTTACTCTCCTTTTATCATTTTGAAGTTCCATATTACATATCGTACACACAATCTCTTAAACCACTTTGTACTATAAAAAGCGATAATACATAATAATAAACCTACTCCAACAAACGTTATACTAACGAAAAGATCCAACCATATAAAAGTACCCATAAATACTTTTCCAATCACGAAAAATGGTGTTACTACACTAGCAATACCACCAATCCAAAAAGAAAATATAAAAGCAATAATTGCGACTAACGGGCCTAACACAATAATAAAATTAAACAAACTAAGTCCAATCGCTGCCATAACAGCTCTTGTCACATTTGAAGTCGATGGATTTTTTTTCATTTCATCGAAGCGATACATCGCAAGTAATTCTTTTGCGATTACTTTCGGAGAACCAAGGCCCTGTATTATTTCTGATTCAGTTTTCCCCTCTTCTATCCCAAATTGAAAGTGCTCTTCATAATCCGATAAAATATCTTGCCTCTCCTCCTCTGGTAACTTTCTAAGATAACTTGATAATTCTTTAAGAAACCCTTCTTTACTCATCCCATTCCACCCCTTCAATAATTTCTTGTACCCCTTTCGCAAAATCACGCCATTCTGTTACTAACAAATGAAATTGCGTTTCCCCTTGCTCTGTTAATTGATAATATTTACGAGGTGGCCCTTCCGTAGATTCCTTTAAATACGTTTGAAAATACCCTTCTTTCGTCAAACGGCGTAATAAAGGGTATACTGACCCTTCCGATATTAAAAATTTATTAGAAATTTGCTGAACAAGTTCATAACCGTAACTATCTTTACGTTTTACAAGTGCTAATACACAAAGTTCAAGCACACCTTTTTTAAACTGAACGTTCAAGTGCCATCCTCCTTTCCTATCTTAGTACTGTTCAATACACGGTACCTGTTTTATCCATAATATACCACTCGGTATTGTTTATTGCAAGGTACTAAGCTATATTTATTCCCTAAATTTAGAAAATGAACTAACGAACCCCTGAATAAGACTGCGTTATAACTAAGCATCATTCAAGGTTTCATTTCATTTACATTAGACTTCATTCACTCTTTCCTCTTGAAGAGTCCACCACAACCTTATTCACTATAGCTAATGAGAAAAAGCCCCAATACTTATCGGTATTAGGGCTTTTTCTCATTATTATATATTAATCGCATTCCTATTTGAGAACCTGCATACGCGACAAATACTTTAATATCATATTTTATTTCTCATCCCCGTTTCCCAAGATTTTTTGCTTAACATCTGATAAATCCTTCGACAACGAACTAAATGCTTTCGCTTGTTCTTCAATGACCTGTTGATTTTTTTCAATAACTTTTTGATATTGTTCTTCGCGCTGTTCATTCTTTTTTTGCGTAGTAAACAGCATCCATACAAATAAAGCTGCGAATGCCCCTTGTTGAATCATTGAATTGAAGATTTGTTCTTCCATCGTTCTCATCTCCTTTTCAAAAATTAAAGAGAATCACACGAGTGATCCTACTCTCATATCCTTATCTCACATTAAAATGTTCTTCTTTTACCCATGTGTTTTGCCCAATATCGATATAACCATCTTTTCTTGCAAAAATCCCATAAGGCACAGACCCATCTACATTACCAGTCCATTCACCATTCGGCCCTTTATATGTGTTAATACCATAACCTGCTGGATATTTTGAATATGCATAGAACCACTGTACATCAAGATGTTCTTGCTTCGCCCATTGCTGCCATCCTAGGCACAGCATATTTTCATTACCACCATACCAAGCACCATCCAAAATTAAATATGGAGTCTTAGTATTAATTACTTCACCAGTGAACCAAGCATCTTTATTACCACTACTATATAAATTAATACCCCAACCCTCTGGATATTTAGATGTCGCAATTCCAAGGCCTTTTGGTTGTATCGGTTTATTAGAAGGATCAGTTGTGCCACCACCATCACCTTTTCCCAAGTAGTCTAACGGATTCACAGCATCGCTCTTATTAATGTTCCAAGATCCTTTATGCAATTCAAAATGTAGATGCTGACCAGTAACTTGTCCCGTGCTACCCATAACTCCAATGGTTTGTCCTTGCGTAACATAATCACCTTCTTTAACCGTTCGAGAACCGCTACGCATATGAGCATATACAGTTTCCCATGTAACTCCATCAATAGGGTGCACAATCATAATACACTCACCATAACTAGATGAAACATAAGAACGACTAACTCGTCCGCTAGCTGCTGCATAAATTGGATGATAACCCGATTCAGCAAGGTCTATCCCATGATGATCTGCTCTGCTCCCCCGAAAGCCACTTGTTACTCTCGTTGTATCTGTTGGATAAATAAATTTTGCCATATTAATCTTCCTTTCTATTTATAAGCAATATAAAAAGGCGCTTATAAAAGCACCTCTCTTAATTTTTTATTTCTATATATAATAAATCTAGTATTTATAATTCTCACACCATCGCATTCCATAATTACATTCACAGAGTACGAGACTCTTTGGCATTATCTTATATTAAAATGTTCTTCTTTCACCCAAGTGTTTTGTCCAATGTCCATATAACCATCTTTTCTTGCAAAAATCCCATAGGGCACAGAACCATCTACATTACCAGTCCATTCACCATTCGGCCCTTTATATGTATTAATGCCATACCCTGGTGGATATTTTGAATATGCATAGAACCATTGTACTTCAAAGTGTTCCTGCTTTGCCCATTGTTGCCATCCTAAGCACAGCATATTTTCATTCCCACCGTACCAAGCACCATCTAAAATTAAATATGGAGTTTTAGTATTGATTACTTCGCCAGTGAACCAAGCATCTTTATTACCACTACTATATAAATTGATACCCCATCCTTCTGGGTATTTAGACGTTGCAATTCCCAGTCCTTTTGGTTGTAACGGCTTATTGTCACCACCATCAGTTCCTCCGTTAAAATCAACATATTGCTTAACAATTTCAGAGTAGAAGAAATTCCCTCCGTTTTTATATCGATAACCACCATTGTAAGCAACAGCGATAGGGTTACTATATTTCACCATAGCACCAGTCGTATTTCCAAGTGATGGCGCAACAACTGTTTTAGAATACAGATCTGCCACCGGTAATGAATGCTGTTTATTATTAGATGCTAACCAGCGAAGGTAAGCTCGTCCAAAATTATATGATTGAACAATGGCACTTAAATCTGTAATGCCATTTTTCTTCGCATCATCAAAAGCACCCTTTAAATGCTTCACTCCGTAATAAATTGAATCTTTCGGATTTTTAATCGTATTCATTGCCCATCCTTGTGATTCACTGGACTGCATAATATCAGGTGTCGTTTCAGAATTCCCTCCACTTTCTACCATAATAACTCCAAGCACGTAAGGAACTAACTCAGATACACCTTGTGCAGCACATTCACTTTCTACCATTGATTGCCAACGTAACACCTGTTGTGGCAAATTCTTTGTTTTGACTGAAGCAGCTAATAAACTCATCATTAAACATCTCCTTATTTTTCTATTATTTTCGCCTGCAAAACTACTACTTTACTAAATATAACTAGAAGCTAAAGACCCATTAATCCATCAAATCACTTCATGTTACTCACCTTCTTTCACAACAAAAAGAGCAACCATAAAAATAGTTGCCCTTTCGTCGAAATCTTATATTACTACTATAAATCACTTTTTCAATACTTTCTGTACACTGCATGTATCCTACAAAAAGGTAACATTAAAATCCATCTAAAAACTTGACAATCTTCCTTATTTCAGCGTGTTTCCGGCGTATATAGCCTGTACTATAATGCAATTCAAACGAAATTTGTTCTAAAGTCATTCCATCAACATATTTCATTTTAAGTATTTGATGATCCAGTCCTGTAAACTTATTAATCAAAAGCTTTAAATTATACTCTTCATTCATCTTATGAGCTAATTCATATTCAATTGCTTCAATCCGCCCTTCTACCTTAGCCCCTTCCGATTCAGCGGTTAACCTTACATTTTGCAAATCACCGCTAATCCAACGCTTCAATTCGGCTTTTGATTTATCTAAGTTGTATTCTAAATAAGCAATTTCTTCTTCTAACTTCTTATAATCTTTGAGCCATTCGAACACTTACTGATTCACCCACTTCCGTTCTTTTTAAAAAGTCTCTTAATACTAATTTAATAGAATGAATATGCTTATTAGCCTTTTCAATCTTTATTACTCGTAAATCATCTAGTATTTTTTCTTATGACCTATATTTATTTAACACTTCTTGTAATCTCTCACGCTCTTCATCAATAGACTGCACAGTTTTTCTTTCCTCTTCTAGATTTGTTGATTCATCATCTTTATATAACCAATCGGGTACAATCTCTTTTCTATTTGAATACTTCCTACCTGTCCCGTTATATTTCTTTTTCTTGCTCATTTCGAAACGTCTATCTATTATAGCCACATCAACTAATGTTTTAACTTCTTGCTCCTTCCAATTCCTCAATATAGCCTTAATGTAGTTCCATCTTGGTGCATTCTCATCAACGGCTTTATTAATTGCATGCTGAATTAACTCATCACTAAACAAATTACAAAAATCCCCCAACTCTGCAATAGCAATTTCACTTAACGGAATGCCCATCCCCTTAATAAAGTTACAACTTACTTTAACCCTCTCATTAATAAATACACGAGAGTCTAATTTATCCATATCATCATAATGATTAGTATTTTGTATATTAGTATTTTGTATATTAGTATTTTGTATATTAGTATTTCGTTTATTAGTAGTTAGTCTATTAGTATTTAGTAGTGTCTGATTTTCCACATATGGCTTTACCACATCTTGGTTTTCCACTTGTGGCATGTTCCTTTGTGGCGTTTCGTAAATTTCCGTATCCCACCTTGTAATTTTTTTCGTATTCCCATCACGAACAGGATAACGTTTTACATAACCTAATTCTTTTAATTCCTTAAAACCTGTACGGAGCGAATCTTCTCCATCCTTAGCATGTCGAGCTAATTCGCTAATATGAAAAGTCCAATCGTCTGGTAATGTAAGCGCATAGCCTAAGATTCCTTTCGCTTTCCATGACAACCTTTCATCTTTTAAACCAGTATTATTTATAACGGAATAATTACTATCTTTTTTCACTCGAATAATCCCCATACTAGCCACCTCATAAATTCTCAAAAACGGTATTCAATGTTATACTTATCTAGAGATATTTTTTCTTATAGAATCCGCTGCAACGGATTCTTTTCTTATTCATTCAAAACAATCATGCTATCCATATCTATTTTCTTCTAAACCTCTCTTATTCCTCAAATTCAACATCCACTTGAATTTCGATATTCATTGGAATTTCTTGTGTTATACGAATCACATTTTGACTCATTCCTTTTTGAATAAGCTTTCTAACCTGCTCTTTTGCATCTTCTTTTGTTTTAAATTCACTGACAGTTGGTAATCCTGCTAAACTGCTAGTAATTACTAAAATCTTTCTTTGCATGTTCTTTCCTCCTACTGAATGTCTGCCATATTTATTTGTGAGTTTTTAACTGTAATTTCTTCATTTAAAACAGTTGGGATTGAATATTCTTCATTAATAATTTGTATTGCTCTATCCAAATGATGACGCTTAATAGCTTTATAACTATTCACACCAAATTCCCGATGTAACTGACTGTAAATATCTCTATATAACTTCCTTCTAAGGCCGATATCCTGATAAGAATTTGAATTTTTACCTCCCAATAACATAACACCTAACCTTTTTACAGCCCTTGTTATTTCTTCACACTCGATAGCATACAGCGGCGTATTTTCTCGCAATCCCTTCACCTCAGACTTAATCTCTTGTATCTCCTGGGTATGCCCTTCTAACGCAGCAAATGTTAACTTTAAAACCCCCATTGGATCCTTTGGCACATTTTGTTGATTTTGTATATACTGCTTCATTCGTTTGAACTCTTTCATGAATTTAATTTTTATTCCAACCGCTTCTCTACTGGTATATCCCATCACAAGTAACGTAAATGCTTCTTCTGTTAAATCATATTTAGGGATTCGCCTGTTCTTTGAATTCATATAAGTGGACTCGTGAAAATTTTCTCCTCCAAACTCTTCATCTACATATACAATTTGTTTTCGAACTTCCTTCAAAACGTCGAAGTGATCTTTTTTGAATATCTTCGCAATTACCAAACTATCCGTTACTACTTTGCCATTAACTTCAAATACTAATGAACTATGTACTGATGAGTTAGTTAATTGCCCCATCCTCATCTCCTCCTCACTACTAATTTTGAACTATCTTTATTGTATTGAGATAATTTCGCACTACGCATAATTCGTTGCTTTCTTTTTACAGATTAACTAATTATCGAAATTTAAAATAAATACTATGATATGAACCCTTTTATTAAGTCATTATTCAATAATTCGGTTATCCATTTTAAGCAATTCTCCTCCGATTTCAATTCGCTTCGTTTTCTTCAAATTCAAAGAGATATTCCAAATTATGTTCTGGAAAAAAAGTTTTCTTAATTTCAAAAGCTTCATCATAATAAAAACGAAATTTACCATTTATTTTGTCGCTCACTGTTGCGTGGCGAAGTTTCAGATGCGAAGAAATTTGTGTAATCATAATTCTTTTTCTCGCCATCTCTGCACGCAAATTCGAATACATCGACTCACCACCTATTTTTTGTACGATATTGCGTTCATTTTCATTTAAATATAAACTCAATTTCGTATTTAGTCAACAAAAAAACGTATTTAAATACTCAATTTCGTATACTTTTCTATTTACTAACAAATTCAGTTAGGTTATGATATATACAGAAATACGCAATATCGTATACATTTTAATATGAAAGATGGTGAAAGTAATGAAAAAAGCAGAGGTTGTAACACGCTTAATAAAAGAAGCTGGCTATAGCAAAAGAGCCTTCGCCGAAAAAATAGGTCTCCCCCCCACAACACTGCAATCCATGTTATCAAGAGGGATTGGTAAAGCATCTGTTGATAATGTAATAAAAGTTTGTAAGGGATTAGGAATCACTACTGATGATTTAGAAAAACTCGCAACTCAAGAGGACAATACTGTTAAAGAAGAAGTTTCTATTTATGAAACCATCCAAAACGATCAATCAAATATTATTCATATTCCTATCATTGGTTCTGTAGCAGCTGGTACACCTATATTCGCTGAAGAAAATATCGAAGGCTATTTACCAATGCTGAGTACATTTTTAAACAAGCGTAAAAAGTATTTTTATCTTACTGTAAAAGGCACTAGCATGAATCTCGAATTTCCTGATGGTTCTTATGTTTTAGTAGAGGAAACTCCTTATGTTGAAAACGGACAAATTGCTGTTGTAAAAGTCAATGGTTATGATGCTACCGTGAAAAAGATTTCAAAGTCTGGAAGCATCATTACTTTAATACCATTGAGTAATGATCCTATCCACGAACCAAAAACTTACGATCTTTCAGCTGAAGATGTAAAAATCATTGGTCGCGTTGTACAGGCAGTAAAGAATTATTAAGTTATAGCACAAGTGATTTTTAAAAAAAGATAAAATCACTTCTTTTGAAAAGATTTTCTTAGTAACATGATTTAAGAAACCAAAAACAATTCATTATCTAGTAGTTAATTTATCCAATAACTTCACTAAAAAAAGCCCTGATACCGTAGTATCAAGGCTTTTCATTTCACAAATTATATAAAACTTACGTTTATCTGATAATGTTCTTCTGTGATATCACTACTTGTTATTAATTATTGGCTTTTATGTGGCTGTTTTTCATTTTACAGCCACATTGAAGTGTAATAATAGGGAATTAAAAAACCCTTGATACGAGTTGTATCAAGGGTTCAAGCCTCCTAGTATAGAGACATATATTGATCGCGTTCCCATTGGTGAACTTGTGTTCTAAAGATATCCCACTCAATCTCTTTCGCTTCGATGAAGTGCTCAAGTAAGTGTTCTCCTAGTGCACCACATACTACTTCATTAGACTGTAATGTAACTAATGCTTGCGCTAATGTTGCTGGTAAGTCAACGATACCTGCTTCTTCGCGCTCTTCTTTTGTCATTACATAGATGTTACGATCTACTGCAGCTGGTGGAGTTAATTTGTTTTTAATTCCATCAAGACCTGCAGCTAATAATGTAGCCATTACTAAATATGGGTTTGCAGCCGGGTCAACACTACGTACTTCTACGCGTGTACTAATACCACGAGATGCAGGGATACGTACTAACGGGCTACGGTTTTGTGCAGACCATGCTACGTAACAAGGTGCTTCATATCCAGGTACTAGACGTTTGTATGAGTTTACAGTTGGGTTTGCTATCGCTGTAAATGCTGGTGCATGTTTTAAAATACCTGCGATGAAGTGACGAGCATCATCACTTAGTTGTAAGTCACCGTTTGCATCAAAGAATACGTTCTCACCATTTTTAAATAATGATAAGTTACAGTGCATACCTGAACCGTTCACACCGTATAGTGGTTTTGGCATAAACGTTGCGTGTAAACCATGTTTACGAGCAATTGTTTTTACAACAAGTTTGAATGTTTGAATGTCATCACATGAACGAATTGCATTTGCATATTTAAAGTCAATTTCGTGCTGCCCTGGAGCAACCTCATGGTGAGATGCTTCAATTTCAAATCCCATTTCTTCAAGTTCAAGAACGATATCACGACGACAGTTTTCCCCTAGATCCATCGGCGCAAGGTCGAAGTATCCACCGTTATCGTTTAATTCTAATGTTGGATTTCCTTTTTCATCAACCTTAAATAGGAAGAATTCTGGCTCTGGTCCAAGATTGAAGTCCGAAAATCCTAAATCTTCCATTTCTTTTAACACACGTTTTAAGTTGTTACGTGGGTCTCCATCAAATGGAGTGCCATCTGCATTGTAAATATCACAGATTAGTCGAGCTACTTTACCTTTTTCAGCTGTCCAAGGGAAAATTACCCAAGTGTCTAAATCAGGATATAAATACATATCAGATTCTTCAATACGTACGAAACCTTCAATCGAAGATCCATCAAACATCATTTTGTTATCAAGAGCTTTCGTTAATTGTCTCACTGGAATCTCTACGTTTTTAATTACCCCTAAAAGGTCCGTAAATTGTAAACGGATATACTTTACATTCTCTTCTTTCGCCAAACGGAAAATATCTTCTTTTGTGTATCTAGACATTATAAATTCCTCCTTAGTCCCTCTAATCGCCTTCAGAATCAGTTATCTTTAGTGAAAAAATCTTGAAATGTCACCTTGTCGCAATGAAGTTCGATTGAATCTACCTGTATGTTGTAGTTCATCTCGAAGTATTTTGCGAAGCTCAGTTTTTGAAATTTCTTTCGTTTCTTCTTTTACTTTCACTGCTTCTGTTTGATTTTCTTTCATTAGTAACACTTGTTTAATACCAGCCATATTCAAGCCTTGATCTAACAAATCTTTAATTTCTAACAACTTATCTACATCGTTAAATGAAAATAATCTACGATTCCCCTTCGTACGGGTTGGAGAAACAAGATTATGCTCTTCATAGTAGCGAATTTGACGTGCAGACAATTGTGTTAAATCCATAACAATACCAATAGGAAACAGCGGGGCAGAACGTCTATCTTCTTTCATTTTTCAGTTCCTCCTTCGCCTTAACTGTTTCTCATTTTATACCATGTTATGTTTAGTGTCAATAGATGTTAGCTTTTCTTACATGATTTTTTATAAATTTTTTCATTCTTTTTTCTAATCTCACAAATCATTACTTTTATACGAAAAAAGCTGCCGAAATCGACAGCTTTCCTTTAAGAAATTGTTAATAAATTCTTTTCAATCAATTCATCAATCGCAGAACAAATCGCAATTTTAACATGCGAATACGTTAAGCCACCTTGAACATACGCAACATATGGCGGTCTAATTGGACCATCAGCAGACAATTCAATACTTGCACCTTGAATAAACGTTCCCGCAGCCATAATCACATCATCTTCATAACCCGGCATATAGTTTGCATACGGAGTAAAATGCGAATTAATTGGAGATGCATATTGAATTGCTTGACAGAAGGCAACCATACGGTCTTTATCATCAAATTGAACAGATTGAATTAAGTCTGTTCTTGGTGCATTCCACGCTGGTGACGTATTCATTCCTAACTTTTCTAAAAAAGCTGCTGTAAAAATCGCACCTTTTAGCGCTTGCCCCGCAACATGTGGCGCTAAGAAGAAACCTTGATACATTTCTTGCAGACTGTATAAAGACGCTCCAGCTTCGGCACCAATTCCCGGAGATGTTAAACGATATGCACACGCTTCAACATGCTGTTCTTTGCCGACAATATAGCCACCAGTTTTTACAATTCCCCCGCCTGGGTTTTTAATAAGCGAACCTGCCATTAAATCCGCACCAACATGACACGGCTCTTGCTCTTCAATAAACTCGCCATAACAATTATCTACAAACACAACAACATCAGGTTTAATTTCTTTAACAAACGCGATCATCTCTTTAATTTGAGAAATAGTAAACGATGGACGAGTAGCATAACCTTTCGAGCGCTGAATACCGATCATTTTCGTATTACTATGAATCGCTGCTGCAACAGCTTCAAAATCAACAAGCCCAGCTTCAGTTAGTGGAACTGCATTGTAACCAATATTATATTCTTTAAATGAACCTACACCTTTCCCACGCACACCAACGATTTCCTCTAACGTATCATACGGTTTCCCAGTGATATACAATAACTCATCTCCTGGGCGTAAAATACCAAATAACGCTGTAGAGATAGCGTGAGTACCTGAAATAATTTGCGGACGAACAAGTCCAGCTTCCGCCCCAAATACATCAGCATACACTTTTTCTAACGTATCACGGCCAATATCATCATAACCATAACCTGTCGTCGGGATAAAATGCGAGTCACTAATTTTATGTTTACGAAAACTTTCTAATACACGAAACTGATTACTTTCAATTACTTCATCCGCACGTTTATGTACTTCTGTAATCTGACTCTCTACTTCTTTTACGATTGGAGCAATTTTTTCTCCATTTTTCAAACGATCAAACATTTTTATTTTCTCCTTCTTCCACTAAAAATCTCTTTAATTGCACATTAAGCGATGAATGAGTAAAAATATACCCTGCACAATCATATACAAATTTATCTTCCAGAAACTCCATCTTTGCTAATAGCGTTTCCGTCTTTAAAAGCGTTAATAACTTACCTTCACTCGGAGGGATTTCCACTCGATAACGATCCATTTCTTTCTTCATTTTCATTTCTATCGCTTCTTTTATACGCAATAAATCACTTTCTTCAAAAGCACTAGTCATTAAGAAATCACTTTTCGGAAACGGAATAAAGTTTTGATGTAATTCATCTTTTTTATTATATAACGTAATAATAGGAATATGATTAATTTCAAGTTCTGATAATAATCGTTTTACTGTTTTTTCATGCCCTATGTAGTTAGGATCCGCAGAATCAACTACATGTAAAATAACATCTGCTTCCCCCGCTTCTTCCAGTGTTGAACGAAAAGCAGCGATTAATGAAGTGGGTAAATCTTGTATAAAACCAACAGTATCAGTTAGTAATACTGTATAACCAGAAGGTAACGGCATCTTCCTCGTCGTTGGGTCTAGTGTTGCAAACAGAAGGTTTTCTTCAAACGTATTAGCTTCCGTTAATCTATTAAACAGTGTCGATTTCCCTGCATTTGTATACCCTATTAATGAAACTTGAAATACTTTATTATCTTTTCTTCTCTCACGATATCTTTTTCGATGTTCCACAACAACTGCAAGTTGTTTCTTTATTTCATCAATACGCGATCGAATATGACGACGATCCGTCTCAAGTTTCGTCTCACCCGGTCCTCTCGTTCCAATACCACCACCAAGACGCGATAAGGACAACCCTTGCCCCATAAGACGTGGCATTGTATATTGCAACTGAGCTAATTCTACTTGAAGCTTACCTTCCCTCGACTTCGCACGTTGCGCAAAAATATCTAGTATTAGTTGCGTTCGATCAATTACTCTCGCATCTAATACTGAGGATAAATTCCGAATTTGACTCGGCGTTAATTCATTATTAAATACAATAACATCCGGCTCTAATTCTTCAGTTAACATTGTAAGCTCTTCTAATTTCCCTTTACCTATGTAAGTTGCCGGATGAAACTTTGGTCGTTTTTGCGTTGTTGAAACTAACAATTCTGCTCGTGCAGTCTTCGCTAGTGATGCAAGCTCTTTCATGGAATGCATAAATTTTTCATCATCATCTTGTGGCAATTGACAGCCTACTAGTATGACTTTTTCTTTTTCTTCCATCAAATATGTTCACTCATCCTTTTCGAAATTTAAACCTTCTAATATAATAGCAGAGGAAGCACATTTCATCTAGTTAGCGGGGGAGAAAATTCATGGCATGGGAGATTTTTAGCATCATAGGCACAATCGCTTTCGCACTAAGCGGAGCCATTGTTGCAATGGAAGAGGATTATGATATTTTCGGGGTGTATATTTTAGGAATGGCAACCGCATTTGGGGGAGGTGCCCTTCGTAATTTATTAATCGGTTATCCGATTGTCGCGTTTTGGCAACAAGACATGTTATTCCAAATCGCACTTTTATCAATGACTATTATTTTTCTTTTTCCAAATAAATTAATTAGACATTGGAAAAAGTGGGAAAATATCACTGACGCTATCGGCTTATCAGCATTTGCTGTACAAGGAGCATTATATGCTCAAAAATTAAATTTACCAATTAGCGCCACAATCGTAGCAGCTGTTTTAACCGGTATTGGCGGTGGTATCATTCGCGACCTTTTAGCCCGCAGAAAACCTCTCGTTCTTCGAGCTGAAGTATATGCCTTTTGGACGATTTTAGCAGGTTTCTTAATTGGCGCTCAAATTATTGTTAGCGATTGGGCTCTTTACATTTTATTCATTTTAATTGTTTGCTTCCGCATGGTTTCTATTCATTACAAATGGCATTTACCGCACAGACGTATCGAAACGAAAGAACGTTCAATGCATAAATAGCAATCTAACCTCTTTACATATCGTAAAGAGGTTTTTCTTTTCTAACGATTTTTTCTTTATATAATGTTTATACTAATTTTTAAAGTGAGGTGAATACAAATGACAAACCACGTTAATAAAGGAGCTCAAAAAAGCTCAGTAAATCAATTTGGACACGATCCTAATTCAGCACACGAAAAGAGCGCTAAAATGGAACGCTTCCATAAAGCACGCCAAGAAAAAGCAAAAAAAGAGTAAACGAACTTATACACAAAAATCGACGCACAGTTTATGTACTGTGCGTCTCCTCTTCGAGCATTAAATCCATACTCGATATTCCAATTAAATCATTTTTATCATACGCATCTTCTTGTAACAACCGCATCGCCTGTGTACGAATTGATTTTTCAACAATATTCCGTACATACCGCCCATTACTAAACGATGTAATTTGCGACGAATACTTCACCGCATGTAAATGATCCCTAAATTTCCATTCAGCTTCTTTTGATAACTGATATTCACGATCTTCATACATTCTCTTCCCAATTTCCAATAGCTGATTTACCGAGTAATCCGCAAATTCAATAATAAATGGAAAACGAGATTGCAGCCCTGGATTTAATGAAAGAAAGTGATTCATCTCTCTTGAATATCCAGCTAAAATCAATACAAAACCATGTTGTTTATCTTCCATATGTTTTACAAGCGTATCAATTGCTTCTTTCCCAAAGTCCTTCTCTCCTCCTCGAGCTAAAGAATACGCCTCATCAATAAACAAAATACCTCCCATTGCTTTTTTTATTAAATCTCTTGTTTTTTGAGCTGTATGGCCGATGTACTCTCCTACAAGATCAGCACGTTCAGCTTCAACCAAGTGGCCTTTCGATAGAATATTCATCTCAAACAGCAATTTCCCTATCATTCTAGCAACAGTTGTCTTCCCTGTACCCGGATTCCCTTTAAACAGCATATGAAGTACTTGCTTCTCAGACTTCAATCCCTTCTCTTGTCTTTTTTTATTCACATAAATCCAAGCATATATTTCTTTTATTATCTTTTTTATATCATCCATCCCAACAAGCTTCCCCATCTCTTCTTCAATTCTCTGCAGCATTTCATGTTTAATTGTAGTTTCATTTGAAATTACCGTTTTATTTTCTGCGGCTGGCAAAGAAATTTTCTTTCGATGGTTTAACACAATATTAATTTGATTGTTGTTTTTCTTTCGCATCGATTGTTCCATACAATCACCTCATTTTATCCCGCTATTTGCGAGCAGTAAGACTCCCACCTCGACATTCAGCAAACGCTCGGTATTTAAGCGGGAGATAACCACCCGTAAATGCCCGATTGGTTTAACTAATAATCAGCAGGGGATGAACAAAATCCCCACTGATTATAGTTTCACTTTATCCACTCACCAAATATTATTATTCCTGTCCCCCTTGTAAATGCCTATTTTCAGAAAAGTTTGCTATAATATAAGAAATAATTAAGGTGGTGGGACTATGGAGACAACGGAATTCCATGATACAATACAAGCCTTTTCTATTTTTTTATTGAATAAAGGCCGAAAACCCTCAACTATTAAACGTTATGTTTATGACGTTGAAGACTTCGGACATTGGTTAGAAAAAAACAAAAAGCTCCCTTCCAGTAATATATGGGCTACACTTTGTACAAAAGACTACGAAGATTACTTTTCCGATTTGAAAACGAATCGACATTACTCAGAAAAAACGATGCATCGTGTATTTACTGTATTAAATAGAATGCATCATTTTCTAAACATTCCCAATCCATTGAAGAATATGGAAATATCTATTCAACCAGACCGTACACTTCGTAACGAAGATTTCATTTCACCTGATGAAGAAAAAAGATTAAAGTATATAGTCACTTCATTAGAAGGACTTTCAGAAAAACAACTTCCTGTGCGCCCTTTATTAATGGATCGCAATATCGCCATTTTAAATCTATTGATCGACTACGGTTTATCCTTACAGGAACTTACAGCATTAACAATGCATCACGTTCACTTTGAAACTAACACATTGTCAATCCCAGCAACCGCAGGTGTAGAAAGAACAATTACATTAGCAAAAGAAGACAAAAAACAACTATATAATTATTACAAAAGTATCCCAGAACCAGTTCGACCTAAGTATCATAGTGACGATTCATTGTTTGTCGCATTTGATTTTAACCGCGGAACATACAGGTGGGTATATGAAAATGATGCACCAAAGGCATTGACGGAAATTGCTATACAAAAAATGATTCGCCTCGAAGTGGCTAGAGCCAATTTACGTAAAGGAATTTCAGGACAACATTTTCGTAACACCTATATTTTAAACTTAATAAAAAAAGAAACTCCTGAATCAGAAATTATAAAACTCGCTGGATTCAAATCAAAAATTTCATTAAAGCGATATTATCAATACGCAGAAAATAGAAAAAACGCCTTATTGTAAGGCGTTTTTTCTATTTTTTCTTTAAACAAACGATTTTACTATGACCATTTAACCAATTTCTGCATCTACTATGATGAGTTTCGTTCACATTTTCATGAGAAAGGAGAGATTTAATGTCTCGTTATAACGACAGTCAAAACAAATTCTCCAAACCATGCTTTCCAAGTAGCGCCGGACGAATCCCAAATACTCCATCAATCCCAATTACTAAAGCTCAACTTAGAACATTTCGTGCGATTATTATTGATTTAACAAAAATAATCCCAAAACTTTTCGCAAATCCATCTCCCCAAAATATTGAAGATCTAATCGATACATTGAACCTACTAAGTAAATTTATTTGTTCACTAGACGCGACTTCCTCCCTGAAAGCACAAGGGTTAGCTATTATTAAAAACTTAATAACTATATTAAGAAATCCAACCTTTGTAGCAAGCGCTGTATTTATTGAGCTTCAAAATCTCATTAACTATTTACTATACATTACAAAATTATTCCGAATTGACCCTTGCACACTTCAAGAGCTTCTTAAATTAATAGCAGCATTACAAACTGCTCTAGTTAATTCTGCTTCGTTCATTCAAGGACCTACCGGACCTACTGGACCAGCAGGCGCTACTGGTGCCACTGGTCCTCGAGGTAGCACTGGTGCTACCGGCGCTACTGGATCTCAGGGACCTCAAGGTAACACGGGTGCTACTGGACCTCAAGGCGTTCAAGGTAACACGGGTGCTAC